>JAYTAJ010000613.1:0-3798 GCA_043737575.1 Myxococcales bacterium
CTGCGAGGACCATCATGACCGCACCCAGGAAGCTCCGCATCCTCGTCGCCAAGCCCGGGCTCGACGGTCACGATCGCGGCGCCAAGGTCGTCGCCCGCGCCCTCGCCGACGCTGGCTACGAGGTCGTCTACACCGGCCTGCACCAGACCCCCGACATGATCGCATCGGCCGCGGTGCAGGAGTCGGTCGACGCGGTCGGGCTGTCGATCATGTCGGGCGCGCACATGACGCTGTTCCCCGCGGTGATCGACGCGCTCAAGGCCAAGGGCGCGGGCGACATCCTGGTGTTCGGCGGCGGCATCGTGCCCAAGGACGACCTCGCCAAGCTGGCCGCGCTCGGCGTCGCCAAGATCTTCACGCCCGGCACCGCGACCACCGAGATCGTGACGTGGATCGAGACCGTGGTGCGGCCTCGCCTCGAGGCGGTGTGAACGCAGCGCTCTGCGCCGCCGTCGCGCTCGCGGCGTGTCGCGAGCCCGGCCGCACCGCACCGCTGCAGCCACCGCCGGGTGACGCCGCCGCGGTGCCCGACGACGATCTCGGCTTCGGCCGCGGTTCGGGTGATCCCGACGAGGCGCCGCAGGAGGAGCGCATCGCCGCGGTCGAGCACGCGATGAACCAGCTCGCGCCGGTCGCCAACCAGTGCTGGGCCGCGGCGGCGTCGGACGACTTCCGCCTCGGTGGCACGGTGCGGGCGCTGGTCGCGGTGGGCGAGGGCGGGGCGCGCATCGAGCTGACCGAGGACACCGCCCGCGATCCGGTGCTCGCGACCTGCCTCACCGCGGTGCTCGAGGCCTATCCGTGGGCGGCGCCGCTGCGCGGCCAGACCCTCGAGCTGCCGTTTCGCTTCACCGCCCCCGCGAGGCAGAACCTGATCGACCGGCGGCTGGTGGCGCACCACGCCCAGGCCGGCCTCGACGTCGCGGTCCTGCTCGACGAGAAGAACTCCGGCAACCCGGCGATCGCGATCCTCGACGTCCGCGCCGAGCCGACCCGCGCGATCGGCCCGCGCACGGTCGATCGCACCGAGCTGTGGCGCTTCACCACCGCGGCGGCGGTGACGATCGGCAAGACCACGACGCGGCTCGCGCCCGGCGATCTGGTGCTGGTGCCGGTCGGCGCGTCGCTCCACGTCACCGCGGTCGACGGCGCGGTCATCGCGGCGACGGTGGTGCTGGTCCCGGGCGGCGCCCTCGGGGTCGCCCGCGCCGGCGCGCTGCCCGAGGCGCTGCCGAGCACCAAGCGGACCGGCAAGCCGCCGCTGGCCAGGGTGATCGTCGGCGCGACGGCGCGGCGCTACCCGCGCGCCAGCGGCGCGACCACGCTGCTCCTCGAGCATGGCGCGGTGTCGGCCGGCCTCCTCACGATCGACGCCGGCACCGTCGTCCCGGTCCACAGCCACGCCGCCGAGACCGAGGCGCTCTACGTCCTCGAGGGCAGCGGCACCATGACCATCGACGGCGTCGCGATCGCGGTCGAAGCCAGCGCGGTGATCCAGATCCCGGCCGGCGTCCCGCACGGCTTCACCGCCACCACCGCCACGCGCGCGCTGCAGCTCTACACGCCTCCGGGCCCCGAGCAGCGCTGGAAGACGATGAAATGATCTTCACGGCCGAGCTGCTCGCGCGCATCGTCGCGGGCGACATCCGCATCGCCGCGCGCCTGATGCGCGAGGTCGACGATCGCAGCCCCGAGGCGCGCACCGCGCTGAAGGCGCTCTACCCCCACACCGGCCGCGGCTACATCGTCGGCATCACCGGCAACCCGGGCGCGGGCAAGTCGACCGTCGTCGACGCGCTGATCGCGCGCTACCGCACCGCCGGCGAGCGGGTCGGCGTGGTGTGCATCGATCCGACGTCGCCGTTCTCGGGCGGCGCGATCCTCGGCGACCGCATCCGCATGCAGCGCCACTTCACCGACGACGGCGTGTTCATCCGCTCGGTCGCGACCCGCGGCCACCTCGGCGGGCTGTCGCGCTCGACCTTCGACATCGTCGCGGTGCTCGACGCCATGGGCTACCAGCGCATCCTGATCGAGACCGTCGGCGTCGGCCAGGACGAGGTCGACGTGATGAAGGCCGCGCACACCTCGGTCGTCGTCACCGTGCCCGGCCTCGGCGACGACATCCAGGCGATCAAGGCCGGCATCCTCGAGATCGCCGACGTGTTGTGCATCAACAAGGCCGACCGCGAGGGCGCCGATCGCGCCGAGCGCGACCTCTTGCACATGCTCGACCTCCGCGCCGACGGCGAGCGCAAGCAGGTCGAGATCCTCCGCACCATCGCCAACCGCAACGTCGGGACCGGCTCGGGGATCGGCGAGCTGGCCGAGGCGATCGATCGCCACCGCGCGCTGGCCTGGAGCGGCGAGGCCGGCGTGGCCCGGACCACCGCGCGCGCCGCGGCCCAGGTCGCCGAGCTGGTGCGCGGCCTCCTCGCCGATCGGGTCGAGGCGGCGCTGGCGGCGCGCGGCGGGCTCGCCGATCTCGCCGCCGACGTCGCGGCCGGGCGCACCGATCCGTGGACGCTCGCCGAGGGCGTCGTCGGCTCGCTGTAGGCGCCCGCCCACCCTGCGGGCGCGGTCACAGCCCGGCGCCGCCACCGATCGCTACCTCGCGTCGTCGCCGCGCGGGTGATACGCTGGGGTCCTTCGCTTTTTGGAGGATAGCTTGATGATGCGCTCGTTCCTCGTCGCGGCCCTCGCGTCGTGTCTCGCCTTCGGTGGTTGCGGTCTGGTCGATCCCGACATCACCAACTTCGATCTCGCGCTGCCCGACAAGACCTTCACCGTCGACGCCAAGAACTGGTCGCTCGAGGGCGCCGACGCGCTGATCACCCAGTCGTGCAACCCGCCGCCGATGCCCGACAAGTGCGCCGCGCTGGCGACCGCGGGCTGCGCCGAGGGCAGCTGCATCGGCCAGTGCAACGCGTCGACGTCGACCTGCGATCTGACGCTGTTCATCTCGCTGTACACGCCGGTCGATCTGCTGACCGAGAAGCCCGAGCTGCAGACCATCCAGGACGAGCCGCTGATCGACGTCACGATCGACTCGATCACCTACACCGTCGTCGAGAACACGCTCAACGTCGACACCCCCGAGCTCAAGGTCTACGCGGCGCCGTCGACGGTGATCCGGGCCGGCGATCCGGCGACGCGCGAGATCGGCACGGTCCCGCCGATCATCGCGGGCCAGACCAAGACCGCGACCGACGTCGTGTTGTCGCCGTCGGGCCGCGCGACGCTCGCCGACTTCATGGGCGACTTCAAGACGCCGTTCAACATCGTCATCGGCTCGAACCTGCTGGTGCAGCAGGGCGATCAGATCCCGACCGGCCGGCTGGTCGTGAGGGTCAACGTCAAGGCCCACGCCGGCGTGTAGGGCGGGCGGGCGCCGAGCGCTTGCCGCGGCCCGCCGGGTCTTGTAGAACCGATCCATGCTCCGCTGGCTCCTGATCCTCGTGCTGGCCATCGCGGTCGGCGTCGGGGTCGTGGGCCAGGACGACGGCTGCGACGACGACGACTGTGGCCTGGAGGCGGGCGCGGAGGGTGGCGGCGACGACTGTCCGCCGCTGTGCGGTGGCTGCGCCCGCGTCGCCTCGCTGGTGATGGCGAGCGAGTTGCGGCTCGCCTCGCCGCAGCACGCCGATCGCGTCGTCGCGACCGCGCCGACCGCGCCGATCACCTCGCCTCCCGGGACCGGACTGTTTCGACCGCCGCGCGCCTGACCGGCCCGCGTCGAACCCCGAAACTGTCTCGAGCCCGAGGAGAAGCCATGAAGTCTCTGATCGTGATCGCGTT
>JAYTAJ010000614.1:0-3798 GCA_043737575.1 Myxococcales bacterium
CGCGACCGGTGACCGGCTCCCGATCGTCCCACCCCGTGGTCGCGATGATCGACACCTCGCCGGGCCGTGACCCGCCGATGGTGCGGCCGAGCTCCTGCACCCGCGGCGCGATCCGGACGAGGACGTCGATGTCGGTGTCGGTCTCGATCGCGCCGACCTCCGTGCAGCCCGCGCCGATCCGCCGACCGCCCACGCCCTTGGCCTCGACGATCACCAGCTTGTCGCCGAGCCGCGGCACGCCGGTGATCCGCACGGCGTCGGCCAGAGACACCGAGGCCCGCCGCGCGCCCTCGAGGACATCGGGCGGGATCCGGGCGAGCTCGACGTCGGCGCAGGTGGCGATCGCGCCGGGCGCCATCGTCGCGCCGGCCGCGGCGGCGTCGATCACCGACACCGTCAACAGCGCGGGCCGCTCGAGCTGCGCGTGCTCGAACGACAGCGCGATGTCGAGCGCCGGATCGGAGCACGCCGCGACCGCGAGCACGACCACACCCGACGCGCGGAGACCGGCCATTGCGCGATGGTACCGCCACGCGGCCGGCGCCGCGGCGGCGTCGGTCACAACAGCGCGCGAAAGCGAAACGCCAGCCACGCCGCCGCGCGCTGCCACCACGACAGCCGCTGCCACGCCGACGCGTCGAAGGCCTCGGTCTTGGCCTGATCGATCTGCCACGCCTGCTCCATGCGGGCGCCGACGTCGCGATCGATGATCTCGACCGTGAGCTCGAGGTTGTGGCGCAGGCTGCGGGCGTCGAGGTTGTAGCTGCCGATCGTCGACCACACGCCGTCGATGACCGCGGTCTTGGCGTGCATCATCGGCCCGGTCCACCGCAGCATGCGGATGCCCGACGCCGACAGCGTGCGGTACAGGTACAGGCCGGCGAACTCGATCATCCGCACGTCGGAGTGGCCGGGCACGATCACCGCGACGTCGACGCCGCGGCGGACCGCGCGCCGCATCGCGCGGCGCAGGCCGGCGTCGGGCAAGAAGTACGCGTTCTCGAGATGCACGGTCGAGCGCGCCGCGTTGATCGCGCGCAGGTACGAGCGACGGATCGCGCCGCTGCTGCTGCGGCGCCGGCGGCTGTTGTCGATGACGCGCACCGCGACCTGGCCCGGCCGCTCGCAGTCGGGGTCGTCGGCGGCGGGCGGCGCGGGGTACTCGGTGCCGCCGGCCTTGAGCCACACCGAGCGGAACAGCCGCGCCAGATCGCGCGCGATCGGACCGCGCAGCTCGCAGTGGACGTCGTGCCAGCCGCCGCCGCCGTCGGCGACCGCGGCGTACTCGTCGGCGAGGTTGATCCCGCCGGTGAACCCGATCCGGTCGTCGACGACGAGGATCTTGCGGTGATCGCGGTGCGACCACGGCAGCCGGGTCCGCCATGGCGCGATCGGGTTCCAGCTCACGACCTCGACGCCGGCGTCGCGCAGGCGCTTCAGGTACGGCGTCGCCAGGCCGAAGCCGCCGACCGCGTCGTACATGAAGCGCACCTTCACGCCCGCCGCGGCGCGCTCGCACATCGCGTCGGCGAACTTGTCGCCGGTCTGGTCGGCGGTGATGATGTACGTCTCGAGGCAGATCGACGTCGTCGCCGCAGCCATCGCCTCGAGCATCGCCGGGAAGGTCTCGCCGCCGGCCTGCAGCGGCCGCACCGCGTTGCCGCGCCGCAGCTTGTCGAGCCCGCGGGCGTAGCGCGAGATCGCGACCAGCAGCGACTCCGACTCGATGATCCGCGAGGGCGACGTCCGCGCGGCGGCGGTCGAGCTCACATCGCCTCGTAGCGAACGCCGACGATCGTGAAGGTCGCCGCGCCCTTGGGCCGCAACACCGTGACCTCGTCGCCGTCGTGGCGGCCGAGCAGCGCCTTCGCGACCGGCGAGTCGATGCTGATGAAGCCGAGCTTGGCGTCGAGCTCGTCGGGGCCGACCAGGCGGTACTCGATCTCGTCGCCGTCGTCGTCCTCGAGCTTCACCCACGCGCCGAACGCGACCCGAGCGCGATCGGTCGGGGTCTCGGTGACGACGGTCAGCACGTCGAGGCGCTTCGACAGATACTCGAGGCGGTGATCGATCTCGCGCAGGCGGCGCTTGCCGTAGATGTAGTCGGCGTTCTCCGAGCGATCGCCGAGCGCGGCGGCGTCGGACACCGCCTGCGTGACCCGCGGCCGCTCGACGGTCCACAGCCACTCGAGCTCCTCGCGGAGCTTCTTGGCGCCCGCGGGCGTGATGTATCTCGCCGACGGTGGTCGCGGCGGCCGATAGCGGATCCCCATCAGGTGCCGAACGGGTTGACGCTCTGGTTGCGATCGATCGGAGCGGAGCCGGAGGGCCGCTTCTTCTTCTTGGAGGCGGGCTCGGCGGGAACAGTTTCGGCCACGGGTACGGTTTCGGTCACGGGTACGGGTACGGTTTCGGTCACGGGTACGGCTTCGGTCACGGGTACGGCTTCGGTCACGGGTACGGGGCTCGGCTTCGCTACCACGGGCTCCGCGGCGCGCGGCTGGGTCGCGGGCGCATTCGCGTCACCACCGCCGCCGCTTGCGAGCACCGCGATCGCGACGCCCGCGATCACCACGCCCGCCGCGAGCCCGATCCACAGCCCCGGCCGACCGCGTCGCGGCGGCGCCACCGTGCCCGGTCCGCCCGCCGCGGCGCCCGACAAGGTCGTCGGCTCGCCCGCGGACGTCGTGCGAGCGGCGCTCGCGCCCCACAACCCCGGCCCGGTCCGCAGCGTGCCGCCCGGACAGATGCGATCGATCGCGGCGATCAGCTCCTCCGCGGTCTGCACCCGCTGGGTCGGATCCTTGGCGAGCAGGCGCTGCTCGAGCTGCTCGATCTCGGGCGTGATGTCGGCCGCCATCGATCCGAGCAGCGGCGGCGCGACGTGGATGTGCGCGCCCAGGACGTCGCCGAAACCCTCGCCGATGAACGGCGGCCGTCCCGCGCACAGCTCGAAGACGATGCAGCCGAGCGCGTACAGATCGGCGCGGTGATCGATCGGGACGCCGCGGCACTGCTCGGGCGCCATGTACGTCGGCGTGCCCAGCACCGCGCCGGTCCGGGTCTGCATGCTTCCGGTCAGATCGCCCGTGCCCGGCTGCGTCAGCTTGGCGATGCCGAAGTCGAGCAGCTTGATGCGCTCGCCGCCCGGCACCTCGGCGTCGGGGACGACGAAGACGTTGTCGGGCTTGAGGTCGCGGTGGACGATGCCCTTGGCGTGGGCCGCCGCGAGCGCGCCCGCGATCTGCCGCGCGATCGCCAGCGCCGTGTGCGGATGCGAGCGGCCGCGGCCCATGCGCGCGGTCAGGCTCTCGCCCTGCAGGTACTCCATGACGATGAACGCGGTGCCATCGGCGGCGAAGCCGAAGTCGTAGACCTCGACGATGCCGGGGTGGCGGATCGCGGTCGCGGCGCGGGCCTCGTTGAAGAACCGGGTGACGATCTCCTGCTTCTGCGACAGCTCGGGCAAGAGCATCTTCACCGCGGCGGGGCGCCCCAAGAGCGTGTGCTCGGCGGCGTAGACCGCGCCCATGCCCCCTCGCCCGATGAGCCCGGTGATCCGGTAGCTCCCGACCATCGCGCCGTGCGTCACGCCGTCCATCGCGCCGAGGATACGAGATGATCCCAGGCAAGTCACGTCTGCGCTTTTCGGGAACATCCGCAGCGCGCGCCGCGTACGATCGAACGGATGCGCGTCCTCGTCGTCGCCGTGATCGCGCTGGTCGGGTGCCGCGGCGACGCGCCCGATCGCCGCGCCGCGCCCGCCGACGCCGCGAGCCTGCCGCCGCCGGTCGCCGC
>JAYTAJ010000615.1:0-1575 GCA_043737575.1 Myxococcales bacterium
GCGTAGTCGGCGACGGTGACCGCGACCTCGACCAGCGACAGGTTGAGGCGGTAGACGTCGGGCGCGGCCGCGCCGTCGGCGTCGCGCTGGAAGCTGTCCGGAAGCCGGACGAACAGATCGCTGGTCGAGCCGTTGGTCGGCCAGAACGCGCCGGGGAACGGCTGGAACCGCACCGCGCGCCAGCCGCTGCCGTCGCGGGCGAAGCCGTCGTCGTCGAAGCCGAGCCCGAGGTTGAGATCGGGCCGGAAGCCGGGATAGTCGGCCGCGGTGGCGAGCGCCCGGCGCAGCGGCTCGTAGTTGTCGGCGCGGACCCACGCCAGGATCGTCGCGTCGTCGATCGCGGCGATCGCGGGGCGGCGGTCGACGAACAGGTTGCGCCAGTGGTTGGTCTTGGCCTCGTCGGAGAAGTCGTAGCTCTCCTGGAGGTTGCCGTCGTCGAGGCGGTTGCGGCCGCCGCCGTCGGTGTGGCAGACCCAGCACGGGTTCGACACGCCGTCGGTGCGCGTGTAACACATCGGCGGCACCGCGGCCTCGCGGTTGCCGACCGGGTCGGCGGCGCGCGCGTACGCCAGCGGATCGTCGATCGGATCGGCGCCGCTGCAGCCGGGCATGCCGGTCAACACCGACGGCGCGGCCATCAGCGCCAGCCCGATCGCGATGCGCACCGAGCGCGCCCGCGCGGTCATCGCTGCGGCCAGCTCGACTGCAGCTCCTCACCCGGGTGCTGCACGCTCATGAACAGCGTGCCCATCCCGGCCGAGAACGCCGGCCCGGTGACCTCGGCGTCCGACGGCATCGCGACCACGCGGAACGCCTTGCCGAAGCTCGGCGTCGGCGTGGTGCGGTGGGCCGGATCGAGATCGAGGTAGTAGACCGCGTCGGCCGAGCGCCGCATCGTCGTGCCGAAGTTGCCGTCGGTGCCGAACCACACGCCACCGTCGGCGTCGACCAGGAGGTTGTCGGGGTTGGCGGCGTCCCACAGCCCGCCGGCGTCGGAGCCCGCGTGCACCTGCCAGTAGGTGAACGTCGTCGACGTCGCCGGGGTCGCCGGCACCGCCTCCTGCATCGCGAAGATGCCGCCGACCTTGTCGCCGCGGTTCGGCGACATCGCGCTGTGGGTGGCGGGCGCGAACAGCCGGCCCATCGGGTCGAGCGCGACCTGGCGATCGTGGTTGGTGAACGCGACGTAGAGCCGGGGCGTGCCCGACAGATCGCGCGGGTTCCACTCGATGTCCTCGGGGCGGTTCAGCTCCATCGCGCCGATCTTGAGCGACGCGGTGAACAGCGACTTCTTGACCGCGGCGTCGTCGGCGTAGCCGCCGATCCCGTTCCAGGTGAGGTCGGCCAGCGCCTGCCCGACCGTCTTGGTCGGCGTGCCGAGCGCGACCGCGTTGGGCGCGAGGTCGGTCGACGTCATCGACAGCTCGATCCACCGTCCCTGCCCGGGCGCCGCCTCGGTCGGCGGCATCATCGTCGAAGCCATGCGTCGGCCCTGCGTCGAGTCCAGCCCGGCGTAGTGCGCGACGTAGAGCTTGCCACCATCGAGGAGCGCCCGGGTCTGTGCCTTCGTCATGC
>JAYTAJ010000616.1:0-1575 GCA_043737575.1 Myxococcales bacterium
GCGCCCGCGACCTCGCGCTCGATCTCGGCGACCTTGGCGTCGGCGGTCTGCTGCGCGGCGGTGCGGGTCCGCGGCCGCGGCGCCTCGACCGGGACCGGCGCGGTCGGGTTCTCGATGCGGGCCTTGATGCGAGCGCGCTGGCGCTCGAGGGCGTTGAGCACGTTGGCTGGCGCGCTGCCGACGGTGCGCGGCAGCTCGCGCGACGCCCGGATCGACGCACCCTCGGCGCTCTGGCCGGAGGCGGTGTCGAGGACGAACTCGGTGTGCGCGACCAGGAACTCGTTGAGCTTGCGCTGCCGCACCCGCAGCTCGTCGATCGCGTCGGCGCGCAGCTGGGTCGCGAACCGCGCCGTCGCCTGCGCCGAGTCGAGCTTGACCTGCGCCGCCTTGGCCCGCAGCAGCGTCGTCAGCTGCTCGGTGACCAGCTTGGCGCGATCGGGATCGGCGTCGGTGTAGCCGATCACGAAGGTGTTGGCGCCGCGCGGTCGGAAGTCGACCTGCATGCGCAGCTCCTCGACCGCGGCCTCTTCGCCGTCGGCGGCGAGGATCTCGGGGAACGGATTGACCTTGGGATCGCGGACGATCTCGACCAGCGAGCTGCGGGCCAGGAGCAGCTCGCGGTAGCGCTCGCCGATGTTGCGGTTCATCGACGACACGTCGCGGTTCTGCATCAGCGTCGTCTGGATGTGCTCCTGGTAGTAGAGCACCGCGCTCGAGCGATACATCTTCGGGCGGCTCTGGGCGAACAGCACCGACATCACGCCGCCGATCACGATCAGGCCCAGGGTCAGCCACCAGTAGCGGCTGGCGCGGTGGACGAACTGGAGGACCTGATCGAGCTTCTCGCGCGGGGTCGCTGAGGTCACGGGTGCCGAGGTCGCCGCCATGCCGGCAAGGATGCAGCACGGCGAGGCGCGACGCTACGGTTGCGCAGCGCCCCGACCCCATCGCCGGGAAACCCGGGGACGTGACCCAGCATCGGCAGGCCGAGGCGGGTGACGTCGTCGACGTCGTGGACCCGGGTGTCGAAGGCGCCGATCAGCACGCCCGCGAGCGGCAGGAACAAGCCGAGCCCGACGATCGCGACCGCGACCAGGGTGACGATCCGGTTGTCCTCGACCGGCGGCGGCCGGCGCTCGTCGACGACCGCGATCTCCAGCGCGAGGCCGGCCGAGGTCACCTGGGCCTCGAGCGACTCCTTCGACACCAGCGCCTGGATCGACTCGAACGCGGTGGTCGCGGCCTGCCACTCGACCGCGACCGCGCCGGCGCGGATGCGCAGCAGCGACACCTCGTCGGCGTCGCCGTCGGCCTCGGCCTTCGCGATCGCTGCCGCCAGCTCGCGCTGCTCGCGCGCCACCGCGTCGATGCGGGCCCGGCCCGCGATCTCGATATCCTCGGCCTGCCCGGCCAGCTCGAACGCGGCGATGGTCCGGCGATCGGCCTCGGCGACCTGGATCAGCGACGCCAGCGCCCGCGCCATGTCGTAGGAGAACGTCGGGTCCTTCGACGTGAACGCGACCGCGACGCGGGCGGTGCGGCGATCGTCGCTGGCGTAGCCGTACTGGAAGTAGT
>JAYTAJ010000617.1:0-3797 GCA_043737575.1 Myxococcales bacterium
GCCAGCGCCGCGCGCTCGAGCGGGACGTTGGCGGCGAACGGCGTCGCCGGCCCGGTCGCCGCCTTCCATCCGATCATCGGCGCGACCGCGGCGGCGACCCGCACATAGGCGGCGGTGCCGGCGTCCTCGCCGGAGAGCTCGCCGAGCTGCCACTGGCGCGCCAGCAGCCACGCGGGATCGCGCACGCGCGCGGCCAGCGCGCCGGCCAGATCGTTGGAGCGCGCGCGGGGTTCGAGACGGTTCCAGTAGGTGATCGACGACATGGCGGTCACTCCGGCGCGAGGACTTCGGCTTCTTTGATGCACATCTCGCCGAGCGGCGAACGGATCGCATCGTCGGCGACGTTGGCGGCGAGGTAGACGCAGGGCGCCAGCAACGCGTAGGGATGGAGCAGGTCGGAGTCGACGGCGCGCATCCGCGCGAGGTCGAACGTCTGCTCGATACAGGCCTCGACGATCCACAGCGCCCACGTGGTGATGTCGGGGTTCTGCGGCGGCACCGCGAGCACGACGCACTGCGGGGCCTCGGCGCCGGGCGCCTGGTGGTGGATCGCGTACGACGTCAGCTGTGACGTCGACGGGATGGTCTCGGTCCAGTCGTCGACGAGCAGCCCGGCCCAGCTCCCGGTGAGGTCGAAGCCGTCGGGCCGGTGCATCGCGATCGCGACGGTGCCGGCGCGCGGGCGCTGCCACTCGGCGTTGGGATCGAAGGCCTGCCCGATCCACAGCGCGCCGAGCTGGAACGGGAGCTGCGCGATGTCGAAGAAGAAGCCAGTCGGCGACAGCGCGGCGCCGGTCATCGCGTCGCTCGCGAGGTGGGCGAGGCGCAGGCGATCGAGCGGCTCGCGGATCCGCGCCATGCGCTGCAGCCAGAGCCGGGTCTCGAACGGAATGCCGGGCGGGTTCGCCAGCGCGGTGTCGAGGTCGGGGCGGTTGGCCGGCGTGAACGGCACGAGGATCGGCAGCTCGGGACCGAACAGCGCCGCGAGCGTGTCGACGGCGACGGGCGCGGCGGCGGCGGCGACCGCGGCGCGGCGGGCCAGCTCGGCCTGCACGATCGCGGCCTGGACCAGGAGCGCGGCGCGCACCGCGGCGTCGTCACCGGCGAGCTCGACCGGCACGGCTTCGCGCACGCCGAACCCGGCCGCCGACCACAGGGCGGCGCGCAGATCGTCGAGGCTGCCGGCCGGCGGCGTCGGCGATCCGGCCGCAGCCACCGCCGCGTCGACGGCGGCGCGCACCAGTTCGAACTGGGTCAGCGCCGACAACACGCGGCCGTCCATCTCGGTGGTGTCGATGGTGAACGGGGCACCGGCGTCGTGCGGCGGGACCACGTCGTCGCCGGTGAGCGGGCGCGCGCCGCCGACCAGCTCGCCCGCGAGCCGCGCGGTCTCGAGCGCCTCGTCGACGCTGAACACGGTCAGCGGCCACGGCGGGTTGGTCGGACGGCCGAAGTCGATCGCGATCGCGCCGGTGAAGCCGCCGACGGTCGCGCGCACGTGCGCGATGACCCGCGCCGCCAGCTCGTCGCCGCCACGCGCCAGCATGACGAAGTCGAGCGCGCTCAGCCCGAGGGCCTGCACGGTGACGACGGTCTCGCCCTGGTCGTGCAGCGCCCGGCACCAGATCACCGCGGGATCGCCGAGCCGCGTGCCGAACCAGGCGTCGAGGCGCGGCTCGGCGAGGCGGCGCGCGCCTGCCGCCGGCCACAGCAACAGCGTCGGCGCGCCAAGCACGATCGCCACGCGGTGCGTGAACGCGGTGCCCGACGTCGGCGGCGTGATGATACCCGGCAGCGGCAGACTGCCGGTGCCGGCGCCGCTCGCCAGGTTGGCGGCCGCGCGATCGGTGTTGCCCTGCACGATCTGGT
This sequence comes from Myxococcales bacterium, assembly GCA_043737575.1. Lineage (GTDB taxonomy): Bacteria > Myxococcota_A > Polyangia > Haliangiales > Haliangiaceae > UBA2376. Next base: position 1,870 of record JAYTAJ010000617.1, read on the forward strand.
AGACCGACTCGGCGGCGAACAGATCGGCCGCGGCGTCGACGTCGGCGTCGAGCTGATCGAGGCACGCCAGCACGCCGGCCCGATCGTCGTCGTCGACGATCGGCAGCTTCCCGATGACGCCCCATGGCAGCGTGGTCCAGGTGAGCCTCGCGTCGCGCAGCGCGAGGCCGTTGACGACGTTGCGGGCGGCGATCTGCTCGGCCGGCAACTCGAACGAGACGCCGGGCAACCGTCCCAGCGGGTACAGCCGCCGGAACGGCGCGATGTAGCGGTCGAGCTCGAGGTCGTGCAGCGCGCGCTCGAACCAGTAGCCGAGCACCGCGCCCGGCGGTTGTCCCTGCCGCACGCCATCGGCCAGCGCGAGCGCGCGCCGGACCCGCTGCGACGACAGATCGATCGCGACCTCCTCGGCGCCGTCGCGGGTCAGGTAGCCGTTGCGCAGCACCGCGGCGGCGGCGGCGTGGGTCGCCGACGGCGCGTGGATGAAGCCGCCGACGGCGCCGGGCAGTGGCACGGTGCGCGCGCGCAGGTTCTCGACGAACGCGTAGGCGCCGAGGTAGATGCCGTCGGAGTGCGCGGCGCGCATCGTCGTCAGCCGCCGGGTCGCCAGCGACGTGTGCCAGGCGTCGAGGCGGTGCGAGCAGGTGTCGAGCGTCTCGGTCATCAGGCGCTCGAGCTCCGCCGTCGGCACCGCGACGAGCTGCTCGAGCGCGGCCAGGTGCCTGCGCACCCGCTCGCGGCCGTCGTCGGCTGCGGGATCGGACGGGAGATCCAGTATCCACTCGCCGAGCGCGGCGGTGCCGGTCATCGACAGCGGCGCCGCGAAGCGCTGATTCGGGCTCAGCCGACCGAGCGTGCCCGGCGAGATCTGATACAGCTCGACCTCGCGGCGATCGACCGGCTCGGCCACGCTGTCGTCGATCGCGAGCGCGGTGGCGACGTCGCCGTACTCGACCAGCGTGCCCTGGCGCAGCAGGTGATACAGCAGCGGGCGCATCAGGTCGGGCGCCGGCGGTGGGCCCGGCGGGCTGAGATCGAAGACCGTCGCCGCGGTGCACATCGCCGCGATGTAGTCGTCGGCGAGCGGGGCGTCCTCGGACAGCGGCTCCGGGCTGACCAACGGCCGGTTGATGCGTAGCGCCTCGTCGGCGAACGTCATCGACGCGACGCGCGGCGAGGCCTGCAGCTCGAGCCCGAGCGCGAGCAGCACGTCGCCGGTGAAGGTGGCGCGCGTGGCCTCGCCGAGATGAGGGTCGGCGCCGAACAAGTCCAGTACGGCGCGCATGTAGGCCGGCCCCACGAGCTCGCGCTGCCGCACCTCGCGGCAGCTGGCGTCGACGGCGAGGACGCCGAGCAGATCGGCGTCGGGATCACCGGGCGTGCGGCCGACCCGCGCGACGTTGGCGGCCGCCTCGAGCACGCGGAGCTGCCAGTCCGCGAGCCGCGCGACGAGCGTGGTCTCGAACGCCTCGACCGCGCCGACGAGCGGCGTGACCGGCAGGATGCCGTAGGGCACGCGCCCGACGCGAAACGCCGGCAACGGGCCGCGGCCGCGCACGTACGCGACGTAGTGGTCGCGGATCGCCGCGCGCATGTCGGCGCCGACCAGCGGCGACATCATCTCCTCGAGGAAGTAGCCGAGCGTGCACGGCCACAGCGCCTGGTTCATGGCGCGCGCGCGCCGCTGCTCGAGGCGGTCGGCGCCCTCGACGTGCTCGAAGACCGTGCCGGGCACCCCGAGCGCCTTGGCCAGGGCCTCACCGTCGGAGCCATCGGCGGTGAGCGGCGCGCCGCGCTCGATCGCGAAGCTGCGATCGGCGTCGTCGGGCGGCGGATAGCCGGCGTCGCCCTCAGCCGAGTTGTTGGTCGGCGTGCCCTGGCGCACCAGCGCGAGCCCGCGGCTGCGGCGGTGGCTGTCGAGCAGCTCG
>JAYTAJ010000618.1:0-1574 GCA_043737575.1 Myxococcales bacterium
GTCGCGACCGACATCGACGCCGCGGTGCTCGAGTACCTCAGCGCGCGCATGGAGGCGGCGGGCTTCGACAGCGTGGTCGTGCCGCGCAAGGTCACGGCCACCGACCCCGGCCTCGAGCCCGCCACGTACGATCTGATCCTGCTGGCCCAGGTCGACCACTACTTCGACGATCGGGTCGCGTGGATCACCAAGGCCGCACCCGCGCTCAAGCGGGGCGGCCGCCTGGCGATCACCAATCGCGTCCAGCACCGCGCCCCGATGTTCGCCGCGGCCGAGAGCGCGGGCTTCCAGGTCGTGACGGAGGTCAACGATCTCTCCGGCCGGTACGTGGCACTGTTCGAGCGCGGCCCGGCCGCCCCCGCGAAAGGCTCCCCATGATCCCGTCCGTCAAGCACGCCGTGTGTGTCCTCGCTGTCACCGTCGCCGCGTGCTCCGATGACGCGCCGCCGTCGGACAACCCCGACAAGCTGTGGCTCGCGCTCGACGGCTCCGAGATCCAGGTGCGGCTGATCGGCATCGAGCCACAGCCCTTTTGAGGACCAGGAGTGGGGACCGGGCGTCCCCAAGAAGCCGAGTTCACGCTGGTCGCCGACATCCCCGCGGGTGAGTGGGTCTTCGTCGGTGATGGCATCATCACGCGTCCGGTCGACGTGACGTGGGAGATCTTCACGCGCTCGGGCGCCATCGACACGCCGATCGCGACGTTCCAGCACCACTTCGATCCGCTGCCGGTCGGCTTCAACGCCCAGGCCTTCGACGCGACGATGACGTTCGGCGCGATCGCGGTCAAGGCGGGTGATCAGCTCATCCTCCGCTACAGCGGCGCCAACACCGACGTGCCGATGGCCTACATCCCCAACGGCGACGGCTTCCGCGCCGCCGGCCGCATCCCGTTCATCGACCTGCCCTGACCGGTAGAGACAGGTTTACCCAAAACGGCAGCGACGCTGTGCCACAGTGACAGCCGGGCCGCGGCGCCGCACATGCAACCGAATGCAGGAATGCCGTGTCGCACTGGCACGGTCAGTGCTCCGAGCATGTCGTGTTGCCCGTGGTGTCAGGACCTTTCAGGACGATGATGACCGTACCCAGCGAGCCGTTGATCGAGCTCGTCGACATCACCCGTCACTACCAGATGGGCGACGAACGCATCGCCGCCCTCGCTGGCGTCGGCTTCCGCGTCGAGCGCGGCGAGCTGGTCGCGATCATCGGCTCGTCGGGCTCGGGCAAGAGCACGCTGCTCAACATCCTCGGCTGCCTCGACACGCCGACCAGCGGCCAGTACCGCCTCGCCGGCCGCGACGTGCAGGATCTGTCCGACGACGAGCGCGCGGGCGCGCGCAACAAGCAGATCGGCTTCGTGTTCCAGAGCTTCCAGCTCCTGCCGCGCTCGAACGCGCTGCGCAACGTCGCCCTGCCGCTGGTGTACCGCGGCATCCCCGCGCGCGAGCGCCTGGCCCGCGCCACCGCGGCGCTGACCCGGGTCGGGCTCGGCGAGCGCCTGAAGCATCGCCCCAACCAGATGTCGGGCGGCCAGCGCCAGCGCACCGCGATCGCGCGCGCGCTGGTGACCG
>JAYTAJ010000619.1:0-1574 GCA_043737575.1 Myxococcales bacterium
AGGACGTGGGCGAGCGCGACCGCGTCGTCCCAGTGGCGTTCGGTGATCGCGCGGCGCGCCTCGTCGAGGATCGTCGCCCGATCGGCGGCGTCGACGACGGCGATCCCCGATGCGTCGGCGGGCGCGGCGACGGGGGCTCGACCGCCACCGCCGCTGCTGCTGGCGAGCACGATCGCGGCGACCGCGGCGACCGCGGCGGCGCCGACGAGGCCGATCACCAGGCCGCGACGCGATCGTGGCGGCGGCGCGATCGCAACGTCGTCGGCGCGCGTGGCCGACGACAGCGTGGTCGGCGCGCCGTGGGTCGGGCTCGGCGTCGGCAACGTCGGCTGCACGCCGAGCGACGGATCGGCAGGCGGCCGGGTGATCACGATCGGCGCGACCAGGTGGCCGCTCTGGGCGCCCAGGCGGCCGAGCGCGGCGACGACCTCGTCGGCCGACTGCGGCCGCTGGTCGGCCGTCTTGGCGAGCAGGCGCGCGACGAAGGCCTCGACCTCGGGCGGCGCGTCGGGCGCGAGCGATCGCAGCGCCGGCGGCGCGACGAACAGGTGGGCGCCGATGATGCCGCCGACGCCCTCGCCGACGAACGGCAGGCGGCCGGTGATCATCTGGAACAGCATCACGCCGAGCGAGTAGAGATCGCTGCGGTGATCGACGGCGCGCGAGCCCTCGCACTGCTCGGGCGACATGTAGTGCGGCGTGCCCATGATCGCGCCGGTCGTGGTCCGGGCGGCGCCGACGGTGTCGGTGACCAGCTTGGCGATGCCGAAGTCGAGGAGCTTCACCCGCTCGCCGCCGACGACCTCGGGATCGGCGACGAGGAACGCGTTGTCGGGCTTGAGATCGCGATGCACGATCCCGGCGCGATGGGCGGCGGCGAGCGCGGTGGCGATCTGGCGCGCGACCACCAGCGCGTTGGCGACCGGCAGGCGGCCGAGCCGCTTCAGCCGTCCGGCCAGCGACTCGCCCTCCATCAGCTCCATCACGATGTACGCGGCGCCGTCGGGCGCGTAGCCGAAGTCGTAGATCTCGACGATCGACGGGTGCTTGATCGCGGTCGCGGCGCGCGCCTCGTTGAAGAACCGCTGCACCAGCGCCTGATCGCGCGACAGCTCGGCGAGCAGCACCTTGACCGCGGCGCGGCGACCGAGCAGCCCGTGGACCGCGGCGTAGACCGCGCCCATGCCGCCACGCCCGAGCTCGCGCTCGAGGGTGTAGCTGCCCAGGGTCTGGCCGATCACGCGAGGATCTTACGGCATCGGCATGGAGAGCACGACCGGCAGGTGGTCGGACACCAGGCTCTCGTAGCGCGGGTACTGCTGATCGAGCGGCGCGATGATCGCGTTCACGCCCGCCGCCTCGGCGTCGAGGCCGACCGTGGTCATGACGTGATCGATGACCCGGCCCGACGGCACGAAGCTGTACTCGCCGGCCGCGATCGCGGCGTCGCCGCGGAAGCGGTAGCGATCGGGCGCGAGCAGCGGCGCCAGCACCTGGCGGCCGTCGACGGTCTCGGTCTTCTCGTTGTAGTCGCCGAGCACGATCACCTCGTCCTCGCCGCCGCCGTCGATCTG
>JAYTAJ010000620.1:0-1573 GCA_043737575.1 Myxococcales bacterium
GTCAAGCCGTGGGTGTCGGGCTTCATCGCGTCGGGCCTGGCCGCCCTCGAGGCCGCGGTGGTGGCGGGGCCGGGCGGGACGTTCTCGGTCGGCGACACGCCCACCATCGCCGACTGCTGCCTGATCCCGCAGCTCTACTCGGCGCGGCGCTTCGGCGTCTCGCTCGATCCCTTCGCGCGACTCGCCGCGATCGAGGCGGCGTGCGAGGCGCTGCCCGCGTTCCCCGCCGCTCACCCCGATCGCCAGCCCGACGCGGTCCGCTAGTCAGGAGTGCAGTCATGGCCCAGCTCGAATCTCTCGGCATCCGACGCCTCGAAGGCATGCACTACTACGTCCGCGATCTCGATCGCAGCCGGCGCTTCTACTGCGGCCTGCTCGACTTCGCCGAGACCTGGCGCTCGGGCGCCGAGCTCGAGCAGCGCGGCCGCCAGCGGTCGGTGGCGTTCCAGGCGGGCGACGTCACGATCGTCTGCTCGACGCCGCTCGCACCTGCAGGCGATCTCGGGGGCGGCGCACCGAGCCGCGCCGCGCGGTTCCTGTCGCGTCACCCCGACGGCGTCGGCACGCTGATCTTCGAGGTCGAGGACATCGAGCGCACGTTCCGCCTGCTCGAGGCCCGCGGCGGCACGCCGATCGAAGACATCCAGACCTTCACCGAGGGCGGCGGCACGCTGCGCCAGTTCTCGATCACGACGCCGTTCGGCGACTGCACGTTCCGCTTCCGCCAGCGCGATGGCTACGGCGCGCTGTTTCCGGGCGCGGAAGCGCACCCGACCGCGCCGAGCGCGGGAGCCTCGACGGAGTCCGCGCCACGGCAGAGCCACGTTGCGCCCAATCGCTTCGGCTTCGGCCACATCGATCACGTCACGTCGAACTTCCAGACCATGAAGCCGGCGCTGCTGTGGATGGAGCACGTCCTCGGCCTCGAGCAGCTGTGGGAGGTCGCGTTCCACACCGTCGACGTCGACGCCCAGCGGCACACCGGCTCGGGCCTGAAGTCGATCGTGATGTGGGATCCGGCCAGCAACGTGAAGTTCGCCAACAACGAGCCGGCCCGGCCGTTCTTCAAGGCGTCGCAGATCAACATCTTCAACGAGGAGCTGCGCGGCGACGGCATCCAGCACGCCGCGCTCACCGTCGGCGACATCGTCACCAGCGTCCGCGATCTGCGCGGCCGCGGCGTCACGTTCATGCCGACGCCGGGCAGCTACTACGACATGCTGCCGGCGCGCATCCAGCGCAGCGGCATCGACGCGATCGACGAGGAGCTCGACGTGCTGCGCGAGCTGCAGATCCTGGTCGACGGCGATCATCACCACGCGTACATGTTGCAGATCTTCCTGCGCGAGTCGGCCGGGCTGTACGGCGACGCCAGCGCCGGGCCGTTCTTCTACGAGATCATCCAGCGCAAGGGCGACCGCGGCTTCGGCGCGGGCAACTTCCGCGCGCTGTTCGAGAGCATCGAGCGCGAGCAGCGCAAGGCCGAGGCGACCTGATGCTCGATCGAGTCGTGGTCGGCGAGGTCGCGGCCAAGCACCACACCGTGCTGCGCGGACCCGGTGGCGAGCTGCGC
>JAYTAJ010000621.1:0-1572 GCA_043737575.1 Myxococcales bacterium
CACCGACGCGAGCGCCGCGACCTCGGCGGCGCTGAACAGCAAGATCGGATTGAGCTCGCTGCAGCCCTGGTAGTCGGCCTTGCCCTCAGGGTCGGCGCCACCGCCGAGGAAGCCGTCCTTGCCGACGACGAACGCCTTGCCCTCGGCGTCCTGGCAGATCGCGTCCATGTACGCGGCGAACACGTCGCGGCGCCCGGCCGACGCGTCCTGGCCGGTGGTCTGTCGCATCATCGCCAGGCCGCCGTGCTGCCAGTTGTCGGTCGAGAACGGCTGCGCGTACAGCCGATCCCAGAGATCGAGATCGCGGGTCAAGAGGCCGTAGATCGCGGCGGCGCGGCGGCCGCTGAGGGTCTTGTTGTAGTTGTCGTCGCCGACCGGATCGGCGTGGCCGAACACCGACGCGGTCGGCCCGCCGAGGCGCCCGTGCAAGGTCGCGAGCACCGTCAGCTCGGCCCGGGCGTCGGGCCGGATCACCGACGAGTCGAACTCGAAGCGGACGTCCTCGAGGCGCCAGCACGCGGTCGGCGCGATCGCGGGCCCGAGGGCGTTGCCGTGGGTGCCGACCGAGGTCGGCGCGACGTACAGCGGCAGCCGGGTCCGGGCGTGCTCGCCCGCGACGCCGCCAGATGCGGGCTTGGTCATGCCGAGACTCCTGGCTTGTCACGTTGGGCCGGAGCAGGCTCCATCGAGATATGGGTGCGAACGTCACGGTCGAGCCTGGAGATACGCTGGTGAGCCTCGCCGCCGAGCACGGCTTCCTCGACGCCGACGAGGTGTGGCAGGCGCCCGAGAACGCCGCGCTGCGCGCCGATCGCAAACCCGACCTGCTGGCGCCCGGCGATCAGCTGTTCATCCCCGACAAGCAGCCGCGCACCGTCACGGTGCAGACCGGCCAGCGCCGCACGATCGTCGTCGAGCGCACCACCGTCAAGCTGCGCCTGCTGCTGCGCGATCTGCTCGGCGCGCCGCGCGCCGACGTCACCTGCGAGCTCGAGGTCGACGGCACGCCGCACACCGTCATCTCCGACGCCGCCGGGCTGCTCGAGGTCGAGATCGACGCCCGCGCCCGCGAGGCCCGCCTCGTCCTCGACGGCGTCGAGCAGACCCTGCAGATCGGCTGGCTCACCCCCGCCGACACCGCCGACGGCGCCGCCGCGCGCCTCCGCAACCTCGGCTACCTGGTCGAGGCCGACGACGACGACGCCGCGGTCCGCCTCGCGGTCGAGCTGTTCCAGGTCGATCACCAGCTCGCCGTCGACGGCGAGTGGCGCTCGATCACCGCCAAGCTCGAAGAGATCCACGGCGTCTGAGCTCACGTGAGACTCCACTCGCCGTCATCCAGATCCGGCAGCGTCAGCTCGCACGATCCCGGCTCGAGCCCATCGGCGCGCAGCATCCCCTCCGGATCCGTCGTGCCGCTCCGCACCTCGCCCGACGCCAGCTTCAACTGATACGCGACCCCCCCGATCGCCGCCCCCGCGCGATCGACGACCTTCACCTCCACCGACGTCGTCGGCAACGGCTGATCCGGCGGCGTCTCCTTCGGCGGCGGCTGCTCCGGCCCCGGCCCCG
>JAYTAJ010000622.1:0-1571 GCA_043737575.1 Myxococcales bacterium
GGGCATCGTTTCTTGCTGACGCAGGAGCGGAAGTACGGCGCGAGCTGGTCGATCCCGGGCGGGCGCGTCGAGCCGGGCGAGACCCTGACCGCGGCCTGCGTGCGCGAGGTGCTCGAGGAGACGGCGATCCCGGTGCGGCTCGACGGGATCTATCGCATCGAGCATGCGCCCGCACCCAACGGCTCGCGCATCCGCGTGATCTTCGCGGCCACGCCGCGCGACGACACCGCGCCGAAGGCGATCGCCGACGAGGAATCGCTGAAGGCGGCGTGGCTGTCGCTCGACGAGATCGCGCGGCTGCCGCTGCGCGGCAGCGATCTGCGTGGGCTCCTGGAGCGCGTGACCGACGGGCACGCGGTGTATCCGCTCGATCTGCTCGGGGACGAGCTCAGCGTATGAGCCGGCGCGGCGCGGTGCTGATGGTCGTGCTCGCCGCGTGCGGGCCGCCGGCGCTGGCGCTGCGGACCGGGCCGTGTACGGATACGGTGGAGAAGCTGGCGCCGCTGCCGAAGTGTCATGGCGAGACGGATACGGATACGGATACGGTCACGGATACGGTCACGGATACGGATACGGATACGGTCACGGATACGGTCACGGCTACGGCTACGGCTACGGCTACGGTCGCGTTCGATCCGCATCTGTTCGATCGCATCGCGGTGCTCGGCGCGAGCGTCTCCGCGGGCTTCTCGTCGCCGCGGGTCGGCGTGGCGCTGCAGGCGGCGCTGCCGTCGAGCGCGATCACCGACGCCGCCGATCTGTGGATGTTCAGCGATCCGCTGGTGAAGGGCGCGGCGCAGGTCGACGCGGCGCTCGCGGCGAAGCCGACCATGGTCGTCGCGATCGACTTTCTGTTCTGGTACGCGTACCAGGCGACCGACGCCGAGGCGCGCGAGGCCTCGCTCGAGCGTGGCCTCGATCAGCTCAACCGCCTCGACGACAGGTCGATCGTGCTGGCGGTCGGCGACCTCGCCGACATGCGCGTCGCCGATCCGCGCATGCTGCCGCCCGCGGTCGTGCCGCCAGCGGTCGAGCTGCGGGCGATGAACGCCCGGGTCCGGGCCTGGGCCGCGGCGCGCCGCAACACCGTCGTGCTCCCGCTCGGCGCCTGGACCGCACCGCTGCTCGCGAACGCCGAGGTCGAGCTCGCGCCCGGCGAGACCATCGAGGCCGAGAACCTCTTGTTCCTCGATCGGCTGCATCCCAATCCGCTCGGCCTCTGGTACCTGCTGACGCTCGTCGACGGTGCGCTCGAGGCCGGCCTCGCGGTGCCGGCGCCGACCCTGGTCTTCGCGCGCCCGTAGCGCGGCCGGGTCGTGATACTCCGCGGCGATGGCAACCCTCGACGACCTGCGCACCGAGCTGGCGGCGATCGATCGCGACCTCCTCGCCACCGTCGCGCGGCGCCAGGAGGTGGCCCAGCAGATCGGACGGGTCAAGCAAGCGGCGGGGGTGCCGACGCGCGACTTCCGTCAGGAGCGCGACGTCCTCGAGCGGGCCCGCGGCGCCGCCGAGGCGCTGGGGCTGTCGCCCGTGCTCGGCGAGGAGCTGATGCTCGCGCTGATCCGCGC
>JAYTAJ010000623.1:0-1569 GCA_043737575.1 Myxococcales bacterium
AGGTCGGTGTAGACCGCGTAGGCCCAGTAGAACTCGAGCATCGTGAACTCGGGGTTGTGCTGGCGCGACAGCCCCTCGTTGCGGAAGTTGCGGTTGATCTCGTAGACCCGATCGAAGCCGCCGACGACCAGGCGCTTCAGGTACAGCTCGGGCGCGATGCGCATGTAGAGGCGCATGTCGAGCGTGTTGTGGTGGGTGACGAACGGCCGGGCCGCGGCGCCGCCGACGATCGGGTGCATCATCGGCGTCTCGACCTCGAGGAACGCGCGGGCGTCGAGGAAGCGGCGGATGCCGGCGACGATCTGGCTGCGCTTGACGAAGACCTCGCGGACCTCGGGGCTCATCGCCAGATCGACGTAGCGCTGGCGGTAGCGCTGCTCGACGTCGGTGAGGCCGTGCCACTTGTCGGGCAGCGGCCGGATCGACTTGGTCAGGATCGTCAGGCGACCGACCAGCAGCGACAGCTCGCCGCGCTTGGTCCAGAACATCTGGCCCTCGGCGCCGACGATGTCGCCGACGTCGAGCTCGGGGACCACGGTCGCGAAGTCGGTGGCGTCGAGGTGATCGATCGACAGGTACAGCTGCAGATCGCCCGAGCCGTCGCGGATCGGCGCGAACACGGTCTTGCCGAACCCGCGGCGCGCGATCACGCGACCGGCGATGCGAAACACCTCGCCGTCGACCGGCGTGATCGGCGCGGCCTTCTCGCGCGGCGCGTCGGCGGCGGGCTTGTCGGCGACCGGCGGCTTGCCGGGCTCGTAGCGGGCGCGCAGGGCGGCGATGCCGTGCGACGGCTTCCAGTCGTTCCGGTACGGATCGAGCTGCGCGGCGCGGAGCTTGTCGGCCTTGGCCCGGCGCTCGGCCATGATGCGGTCGAGGGTGGAATCGAAGCTGGGCCCGTCGGACATGGCCGCGGACCTTACAGGACTTCGTGCTAAGACGCCCGTCATGAGCCGCACGAGCACGTTCGTGACGATCGCGATCGCGTCGCTGACCATCCTGCTGGCCGCGTCGGGTTGCAAGAAGCAGGAAGCGAAGGACGCGCCGCCCGCCGCGCCGCCGGTCGCCGCCGCCGCGTGCAAGGGCCCCGACGTCAAGGGACCGATCGCCTGGTTCGAGGACGACTACGCCGCGGCGCTGGCGTGCGCCAAGGCGTCGAAGCGACCGCTGGTGATCGACATGTGGGCGCCGTGGTGCCACACGTGTCTGTCGATGAGCTCGACCGTGCTGGTCGATCCGTCGCTGGCGCCGATCGCCGATCGGTTCGTGTTCCTCGCTCTCGACACCGACCGACCGGTCAACGCCGCCGTGGTCGGCAAGTTCGCGCTGCAGAACTGGCCGACCTACTTCGTCCTCGACGCCGCCGACGAGACCATCCAGGGTCGCTGGCTCGGCGCCGCGAGCGTGACCGGCTTCCGCCAGTTCCTGAAGGACGGCGAGGCCGCGGTGCTCGCCAAGAGCGGCGGCGCCGCGCTCGATCCGCTGCTCGCGAAGGTCCGCGACGGCGACGTCGCCGCGACCCACAAGGACTGGCCGGCCGCGATCGCCGCGTACGGCGACGCCCTCGCG
>JAYTAJ010000624.1:0-3781 GCA_043737575.1 Myxococcales bacterium
GCGCTGGTGTTCTCGATCTTCCTCATCAAGCCGTCGCCGTTCTGCATCCTCGACGAGGTCGACGCGCCGCTCGACGAGGCCAACGTCGATCGCTACAACGAGATCGTGCGCGAGATGACCGACCGCTCGCAGTTCATCGTCATCACGCACAACAAGCGGACGATGGAGTCGGCCGACAACCTCTACGGCGTGACGATGCAGGAGGCCGGCGTGTCGAAGCTGGTCTCGGTGAACCTGGCGAAGATGGGCCGCGCCGCGGCGTAGTCGGCGTTCGGCGGTCCGTCGCCGTATCGCGCCGGACCCGCGCGATCGAAACGATCGCGGCGGTCGCCAGTCTCTGGCTGCATGACGCACATGATCAAGCTCCTGGCCGCGCTGGCCGTGACTGCCCCCGCTTGCACCGACGCGCCGTCGGACCGGCCCGACGAGGGCGCGACCGAGGTCGCGCGCGTCGACGACGCCCACGGCAGCCTGCGGTTCCTCGCCGAGCCCGACGGGACGGTCGGCTTCGCCGGCCGCACCGATCTGCGCCGCACCGACGCCGAGTACCTGCTCGCCGTCGAGCACGCGACGCCGCTCGAGGTCTACCTGGCGCTGGCGCCGGCCGACCACGAGGTGCCCGACGCGCTGGTCGCCAACCACCGGCTGCTGGCCGGCGACGCCGCGCCGCGCGCGCTCGCGCTGCCGGCCGCGAGCGCGTCGGGTACTGAGCCGTTCGCCGACTGCACCCACACCGAGTGGCTCGACTTTCTCGACGGCGTCCAGGGCCCGTACACCTTCGAGTACTCGCGCTGGGTCAGCACCAGCGACGACATCTGGACCCAGAGCATCAGCGACAGCAAGGTGTCGCGCCGCTTCGACGCCTGCGCCGCCAACGACGTCGAAGGCACCGCGATCGTGCAGATCTACCGCAAGACCAACAACACCGTGGTGTGGAGCCCATTCCTCAGCGACCAGATCTCGCCCAACGAGCGGTTCTGGTTCACGTCGGTGGCGGGATCGTTCCCCGACTGGATGATGTCGGTGCAGCAGCCGTCCAACGGCGACACGCAGACCGTCGGCCTCGGCCGCGCCGAGTCGTGACGAGGGTGGACGCGCCGGCTGACCTCACTTCGCGGCGTAGCGGATGACCGCCTGCTCGGCGGGCGTCTGGCCCGTGGTCGCGACCAGGAGCGTGTCGCCGCGCGGGGACCAGGCGAGCGAGGCGGGGTAGCCGCGGGTGTCGAGGCGGGCGTGGCGGGTGCCGTCGAGGCCGTAGACCTCGACGCGGCGCTCGTCGACGTGGACGACGTCGGTGGCGCGGTAGCGGGTGAGCGCGACCGCCAGCTCGGCGGTGCCCGGGCGCAGCGCGAGATCGCGGATCAGCCCGTCGACCTGCCACGTCGCGGTCGGCGCGAAGCCGGCCTCGCGATCGAGGACGAGCACCTCGGCGAGATCGAGTTCGAGGTAGCGCGTGGCGATCAGGTAGCGATCGCTGGCCCACACCAGGCGATCGAGCACGGGCCCGTCGATCGTCGCGGTGATCGGCGGGTCGTCGCCCGTGGCTGGCCACACCGACAGCGCCCGGCGGTCGACCGCGGCGACCCAGCGGCTCGACGCCGCGACCGTGAAGTCGCGACGATCGTCGTGCTCGATGAGCACGCGCTCGATCGGCGCGGCCTCGCTGGTGAACGTGAGCCGCACCAGCGCGCCGCCCGAGCCGCCCGGTCGGCCGCGCGCCTTGTCGCACAAGCACGTGCTCGGCGAGTCGGCGCCGTCGAGGATCGCGACCCGCCCGTCGTCGCTGAACCCGAACGCCTTGGGGCTGCCGAAGCGACCGTAGCGATGGGCCCAGCGGTAGCCGTCGAAGCGCACGGTGCCGTCGGCGGCGAGCAGGCGCGCGCCCGCGATCCAGCCGCCGTCGGGCAGGGCCCGCAGCAGGTCGCGCGCGCCGAGGTTGGGCAGGCGCCTGACCTCGCGCTCGCCGTCGTACGCCACCAGATCGTGGTCGACCGCGCCCATCCACCGCTGCCCGTCGAGCGCCGCGCCGATCGGCACCGCGAGCCGGGCGTAGCGCTGCTGCTCGACCAGGCCGCGCACTGCCCGCGGCGGCCCGTCGTCGGGGTCCGCCACCGCCACCGCCACCGTCACGCTCGGCGTCGGCTCGGCACCGCCACACGCCCACACCGCCATCAGGATCACGACGAAGCGATGCACCCGAGTCCCTACGCACCAGCGCGGGCGGCGATCCACCGCGGCGATGCCGGGACCTGCAGGTCCCGATCGGCGCGCGCAGCGGGACGTCGACCTCTCAGCGCTCCGACACGACCGGCCACACCGGGACCGCCAGCGCGTCGTCGTCGCCGCAGCGGAGCGGCCACATCCAGGTGAGTGCATCGCGGTCGACCTCGCGCGGCGTGCAGCCCGTGGCCGGGCAGCCATCGACGACCACCGCGCCGCCCGCCGACACCGTCGCCGCGCGCACCGCGTTGCCCTCGCACACCAGCTCGATCTGGTTGCGCCCGCTGTCGCGGGTCCAGGTGACGACGTCCCCGTCGACGGCCCCGCGCGCCCACAGCCGCCCGTCGGGGTACCACCAGCGCGGCGCGCCGACGATGCGCCCGCGGTCGAAGGCGACGCGCGCGATCACCGAGCCGTCGCCGTAGGCGGTCTGCCATACGCCGTGACGCTTGCCGTCGACGAAGTAGCCCTCGATCGTGATCGTCTGCGTGGCGCTCGACAGGACCACGCGACGGCTGCGGCCGTGCAGCACGTCGGCGCGATAGGTCTCTTCGTGCTGGAGCCCGCCGTCGTCGAACCACGCGCGGGTGACGCCGTCTTGCGCGTCATGCACCCACGTGTTCTCGATCCACAACGTGCCCTCGGGCGTGTAGCGACGGCGCAGGCCGTGGGTCGCGCCGCGCACGCTGGTGCCCTCCTCGTGGATCGTGCCGTCGGCGTAGAGCGTGACGTGGGGCCCGTCGGCGACGCCGTCGGGGGTGCTGCACAGGTACGCGACGCGCCAGTCGTACAGCGGCGGCTCGGGCGGGTCGGTCGGCGGGTTGCGCTCGGTGCGGAGGTGGCGGCCCTTCCCGCACGGCCGCTTGCGCTTCCACCAGCCGCGCGCGGCGGGCGCGGGCACGACGACGGCGGGTGGATCGATCCACCCGGGCGGCGGGGCGAGGCGCGCGTCAGTGGGGCGCAGGTCGTGGGCGTCGGCGAGGAGCGGCGCCGGAGGCGCGACCGAGGGAGGTGCGGGCGGGGCGTCGTCGGGGACGGACGCGCCAGGGGGCGTCGCCATGGGAACGCGGACGGCAGGCGCAGGCTCCGCGCACGCCGCCAGCGCAACGCTGGCGATCAGGATGAGACGGGTGGACATGCGGCGCCGCATTGCACCCCTCATGCCGTGCGCTCGGCTGCCCGTGCGTCCGCCGGCCCGTCGTCGAACGCTCATTGCCAAGTGAAACTGATCCGCCTCGGGCCTGTTGAGTTGACGCGGTTGTGGAGTGCCGCGAGGCGCGACGCGACGCTGATCAGCGAGGGACGTGGCGCGCCACACCACAACGCGCTTGACCACGGCGCCTGAAGCCGCGCAGGCGATCACGTCGCCGTGCTCACAACGCCCAACAGGCCCTGCTGGTTTCCGGAGTTTGAAATTGGTTTCGGATCCGGAACGAGAAGGCGGGACACGGGCGAGCTGCGGGGAGCACGAGGAGTGCACGGGGGAGGACACCACGGGTGGCGCTCGGAGCACCCGCACTGGGGCCGCGCGCAGTGGAGCGCCCATGCGAGCGACGTCGGG
>JAYTAJ010000625.1:0-3780 GCA_043737575.1 Myxococcales bacterium
TCGCGCCGCCGAGCCACGGCAACCTCGAGGCGTGGGCCCAGCAGGGCGCGCTCTTGCTCAACGCGGTGCTGACGGTCCGCGCCCACAGCCCCAACTCGCACAAGGATCACGGCTGGGAGCGGTTCACCGACGCGGTGATCGACGCGCTGAACGCGAGGCCGCGGCCGATCGTGTTCGCGCTGTGGGGCGCGTACGCGCAGAAGAAGGGCCAGCGCATCGATCGCACCCGCCACACCGTCGTCGCGACCGCGCATCCGTCGCCGCTGTCGGCCAAGAAGTTCCTCGGCTCGCGGCCGTTCACCGCGATCGACGACGCGCTGCGCGCCGCTGGCCACGCGCCGATGCGCTGGTAGAAGAGCCCATGACCATCCCCGACCTGCGGGCTCGCGTCGACGGCGTGGCGACCGCGGCGCTGGCCGAGCCGCCCGACGTCGTGGCGGCGATCGACGACGAGGTCGCGTACCTCGGATCGACCGAGGCGCTGGCCAGCCTCGCCGCCGACACCTACTGGCCGAAGTGGCGCTCGCCGTGGTGGAGCATGCTGCTGCTGCACGAGCTGGGCGCGACCGCGCGGATCCCGGGCCGCGTCGTCGACGCGATGGTCGACGGCCTGCGGGCGCTGCCGCTGCACACGTTCCCGCTCCGCCCCGAGGACTGGCCGCCGGGCGCCGATCACCACCGCCACGCGTCGTGTCACTGCGCGATCGGCTGCATCGACCAGGTGCTCGCCGCTTGCGGCGTCGACGTCGATCGCGCGCTGCCGTGGGTCGCGCCGTGGTTCACGCGCTACCAGATGGCCGATGGCGGCTACAACTGCGACGAGCGCGCGTACCTGGTCGTCGACGAGTGCCCGAGCTCGATGGTCGGCACGATCGCGCCGTTCGAGGCGCTGATCCGCCGCGGTCCCAGCGCCGCGTGCGATCGCGCGGCGGCCTTCCTCGTCGAGCGCGAGCTGCGGCGCGGCTCGCCGACGCAGCACAACGCCGACGAGCGGGCCGCGGCCAGCCACTGGACCGAGCTGTGCTTCCCGCGCTTCTACTTCTACGACGTGCTGCGCGGCGCCGCGGCGCTGGTGCGGTGGGCGAGCGTCCACGGCCGCACCCTGCCGCGGCGCGCGCTGGCCCCGGTCGTCGAGCACCTGGTCGCCGGGTTCCCCGACGGCGTGGTCCGGGTCGGTCGGGTCGCGTTCGCGGGCAAGCTGACCCACGCCCCCGACGCCGAGGGCAGCTGGTCGCGCCGCCCCGCGACGGTGCCGCCGCTGCTCGCCGCGGTGAGCCCGGTCGGCGCCGCGAGCCCGGCCCTGACCCGGCAGTGGGCGACGACGCGACGCGAGCTGATCGCGCTGATCGACGGCGGTCAGATCACCGACTGAGCCGCCTCGACTACGATGCCGGCGTGACCGACGACCTCGATCGCATCCGCGCCACCTACGACACCATCGCCGCGCGCTACCTTGCCGAGATCGCCGACGAGCTCCGCCACAAGCCACTCGATCGCGCGCTGCTCGACGGCTTCGCCGCGCTGATCGGCGACGGCGAGCCCGGCGTGGTCGCCGACGTCGGCTGCGGCCCGGGCCACATCACCGGCTACCTCGCGGCGCGCGGGCTGACGATGCGCGGCGTCGATCTGTCGGCGGCGATGGTCGGCCTCGCGCGCCGCGGTCACCCGACGATCGACTTCGCGGTCGGCTCGATGACCGCGCTCGACGCCGGCGACGGCGCGTGGGCGGGCGCGGTCGTCCTCTACGCGATCATCCACCTGCCCGCGGCGCTGCGGGCCGAGGCCTACCGCGAGCTGGCCCGGGTGATCCGCCCGGGCGGCTGGCTGCTGTGCTCGTTCCACGTGTCGTCGGCGGAGCACGGGTCGGGCCAGCGCCACCACCTCGACACCTGGTGGGACCACGCGGTCGACATCGACGCCCACTTCCTCGATCCGGTCGAGGTCACCGCCGCCCTCGCCGCGGTCGGCTTCGCGGTGCAGGCGCGGCTCGATCGCGAGCCGATCGTCGGCCACGAGTACCCGAGCCGCCGCGCGTACCTGATCGCGCGCCGGACCTGACGCCGCCGTGATACGACGGACGCGAGATGCGCCATCTTCTCGCCGCCACCGATCTGTCCGCCTCCGCTGATGCCGCGCTCGAGCGCGCGATCGGGCTCGCGCGCCACACCGGCGCGATGCTGACGATCGCGCTGATCGACACCCCGCTCGAGCTCCCGACGCTCGCGACCGGCACCAGCCCGATGACGCTCGGCGAGCTCGATCGATCGATCTCGGCGTACGTCGACGAGCAGCTCGCCGAGCGGGTGCGCCGGGCTGGCGTCGCGGGCGTCAGCGCCAGCGCGATCCGCCGCGGCGGCCGGCCGTCCGACGCGCTCAGCGAGCTCGCCGAGGAGCTCGACGTCGATCTGATCGTCCTCGGCAGCGAGGGCCACACCGGGGTGAAGCGCCTGGTGCTGGGCAGCGTCGCGGAGCACGTCGCCCACCGCGCACCGCGGCCGGTCCTGATCGCCCGCGGCCCGAGCGGCGGCCCCTTCGCCAAGGTGCTGGTCGCCACCGACTTCGCGCCGCCCGCGACCCAGGCGCTGGTCGCGGCGCGCGCGATCGCCGCGCCCGACGCCGACATCGAGGCGCTCTACGCCTGGCACTACCCCGCGGGCGGCTGGGGCCTGGCCGCGCTCGGCGAGCAGAGCCACGCGATGTCCGCGCTGCGCGAGGCGCTGACCCGCGGCCCCGAGCAGCGCGGCGCCGCGCTGGTCGCCGCCGAGACCCTGGCCGGCCGGGCGCTGCGGTTCAGCCTGCGCCACGGCCCCGCCGCCGAGGTCGTCACCGACGAGGCGACCGCGGGCGGCTTCGATCTGGTCGCGGTCGGCACCTACGGCTCGGGCGGCGTGCGGCGGCTCTTGCTCGGCAGCGTCGCCAGCCAGATCATCCGCCACGCGCCGTGCTCGGTGCTCGTCACCCACGCCTGAGGTCGGATCAGATCGCGTCGTCGTCGTCGTCGGCCATCGCCGCGGTCGATCCGGTCGTCGCGGTCGCCGCGGCGTCGGCGCTGGCGTCGAGGCGATCGTCGCCGTCGGTGCTCGAGCCCCACCACAGCCGCACGCCGAGCCGCTGCCAGCGGGCCCGCCACTCGATCGCGCCCTTGGCGATCAGCTCGAACAGGCGGTACAGCGCCGCCTCGCGCGGCGGATCGGCCGCGGGGTGATCGGGGCCGAGCGCGGGCAGCCCGAACTCCATGCGGACCACGCCGCTCGACACCTCGACCGACGCCTCGGTCGCGAGCGACCGCACCAGCTCGGCCATGCCGGCGTTGGTGCCGAGCATCTCGCAGCGAAACCGCGTGACGCCGCGCTCGATCGCCGCGGCGACCAGGCGCTGGAACAGCAGCGAGCCGAGGCCGCGGCCCTGAGCGTGATCGGCCACCGCGATCGCCGCCTCGGCCAGGCCGGGCTCGCCGTCGAGCTGGATGAAGCGGGCGACGCCGAGGCCGTCGGTGCCGTCGGTGGTCACCGCGCCGAGCGCGAAGTGACGGACGCCATCGACCTCGGTCAGGTAGCGCAGCTCGTCGGCCGACAGGTCTTGCTTCGGCGAGAAGAACCGACGGTAGCGACTCTCGGGCGATAGCCCCAAGAAGCCGCGGCGCAAGAGGTCCTTGTCGTCGGCGCGGATCAGCCGCAGCCGGATCTCGGTGCCGTCACGCAAGACCGCGGGCTCCTGGTAGTCGGCATCGAAGAACATCGCGGCCTCACATGCGCCAGTGCAGCGCGAGCACGGTGCGCG
>JAYTAJ010000626.1:0-3778 GCA_043737575.1 Myxococcales bacterium
CGCCTCGACGATCGTCGGACCTACTCGGTGCCCGCGGCGGAGTCGCGCGGGTGACTACGGATCGTGCTTCTTCATCGCCGGCGTGAGCTGGATCGGATCGAGCGAGTCGCCCGCGGTCGCCTCGGTGACGTCGCCGAGATCGAGGTCGATCGTCGACGCGCCCGGCTGCGGATCGGGCGACCGCTTCGGCGGCACCGCGGTCGGCTTCGACGCGCCGCGCTGCACCGTGTGCGCGGTCGGCCGCGCCGGTCGCTCGGTCGGCGGCGCCGCGATCGTCGCGGTCGCCTCGCCCTTGGCCGGCTGGGCGTAGGTCCAGGTCGGGACGTTGTCGCTCGGCAGCCCGGCGATGCGGCGGAGCCCGAGCCGCTCGCGAGCCTCGGCGACCCGGGCGCCCAGGGTCGACTGCGGATCGGCGCCCGGCGGCGCGTGGCGCAGCACCTCGCCGAGCATGTACGCGAAGCTCGACGCCGAGCCGAAACGATCCTCGGGCCTCTTCGCCAGCGCGCGCTCGATGATCGTCACCAGCTCGTCGGGCAGATCGGTGCGGAAGTCGCCGAGCGGCCGGATCACGCACTGGCGGATCAGCTTGAACACGTCGAGATCGGAGCGGCCCTCGAACAGCCGATGGCCGGTCAGCGACTCCCACAGCACCGCGCCCATCGCGAACAGATCCGACGCCGGCGTCGCCTGCCCGCCCATCGCGACCTCGGGCGACAGATACGACAGCTTGCCCTTCACCGTCCCGGGCGCGGTCAGGCTGACCATGCGATCGCGGGCGCGGGCGAGGCCGAAGTCGGTGAGCTTCACCGAGCCGTTGTTGCCGAGCAGGATGTTGTGCGGCGACACGTCACGGTGGACGATCGGCGCGGCGGTGCCGTCGGGGCGGGTCCGCTCGTGGGCCGCGCCGAGCCCGCGCAGCGTGCCGATCGCGGCGACCACGACCAGCGGCCACGGCGTCGTGCCGTAGGTTTCGCGCTCGGCCTTGACGAAGCTGCCGAGATCGAGGCCCTCGACCCACTCCATCACGATGTAGTAGGTGCCCTGGGGATCGACGCAGAAGTCGTAGACCTGGACGATGTTCGGGTGCGCGAGCTCGGAGCCGACCCGCGCCTCCTCGATGAACATCTCGGTGTAGTTCTTGATCGAGCGGAACTCGCTCTTGATCTTCTTGATCGCGACCGCGCGCGAGAACCCGGCGGCGCCCTTCACCTGGGCCTTCCACACCGACGCCATCCCGCCCTCGCCGGCCATCTCGACCAGCTCGTATTTGCCGTCGAGGACGACCGGAGGCATCGAGCGATTATCGCTGCCGCGGCGGCGCGCCGCAATGAGTCATCGCCACCGATCGAGATCGTCGCACTCGGCGCGCTGACTGCGTCGCCCCTCCGCGGCGAGCCCCTGCTCGTACCGGAACCCGGCGCACGACCCCAGCTGCTCGCCGGCGCGGCGGCCGCTGTCGCCGTCGGGTCGCTCGGGGATGACGTCGCGGTGCAGCTTCACGCACACCGCGAGCGCGGCGCCGACCCGGACCCGACACTCGTTCTCGGTGATCGCGAAGCACGCGCGGAAGTACATCTCGTCGCGGCAGAACTCGCGCGGCACCGCGTCGGCCATCAGCTCGACGAACAGCGCAGCGTCGCGGCCGAGCGCCGGCGGCGGCGGCCCGACGGCCAGCAGCGGATTGTAGCCGCCCGCGCCGGGGTCGACCTCGGCCTTGACCGTGAGGCCGCGCGGGCGATCCTCGCGCTCGGCGCGATCGAGCGCGGCCTGGTCTTCCTTGCCGCACGCGGCGGCGACGATCAGCAGCGCGGCGACGGCGGTGCGCACCCGCGCAGCATACGCCAGCGCCGCGGTCACAGCTTGGCGCGCGCGAGCTCGAGCTCCTTCGCGGTCGCCTCCCAGCGCAGGGTCAGCTCGTCGAGCTTCTCCTGATCGGTCTGGTAGTCGCGCAGGAGCTTCTTGCGGCGCTCGTCGTCGGCGTAGACCCCGGGATCGGCCAGCTCGCCCGACCGGCCGGCCTGGGCGGTCTCGAGCGCGGTGATGCGCTCCTCGAGATCGGCGACCTTCTTCTCGAGCGGCCCGAGGGTCTTGCCGCGCTGCTGGCGCTCCTCGGCCTCGCGGCGCTTGCGCGCCTTGTCGTCGTCGCGGGCCCGCGACACCTCGGCCGCAACGAGGCCCTGCGATGGCGCGCGTCCTGTCGCGGCTCCCGCGCTGGGCGCGGCTGCCGACGGCGCCGCCGCCGCCGCGCTGACCGCAGGTCCCGCCGCGGCCGCCGCGATCGCGATCGCCGACGACGCCTTCTGCTTGCCGGCGCCGACCACGACCGTCTTGCGGCGCAGGCTGCACGAGTACAGGTAGTCGTCGAGGCCACCCGGGTAGGTCTCGACGCCGCCGTCCTCGACGTTCCAGATCCGCGTCGCCAGGGTGCGGATGAGCGATCGACTGTGGCTGACGAACACCAGCGTGCCGTCGAAGGTCGCGAGCGATCGCGCCAGGCTGTCGGCCGACTCGAGGTCGAGGTGGTTGGTCGGCTCGTCCATCAGGATCAGGTTGCCGGGGTTCACCAGGAGCCGCGCCAACGCGACCCGCGATCGCTCGCCGCCCGACAGCACCTTCACCGGCTTGTCGACGGCGTCGCCGCTGAACATGAACGCGCCGAGGATCGATCGGACCCGCGACACCGGCGCCGCCGGGTTGGCGCGCTGCACCACCTCCTGGGCCGACAGGGTCATGTCGAGGGTGTCGCCGTGGTGCTGCGCGTAGTAGCCGACCTTCACGCCCGAGCCGAGCTTGATCGCGCCGCCGTCGCTCGGCAGCTCGCCCGCGATCATCTTCAAGAGCGTGGTCTTGCCGGCGCCGTTCTTGCCGATGATGCCGATCTTCTCGCCGCGCTTGACCGCGAGCTCGACCTTGCGCAGCACCACGCGCTCGCCGTAGACCTTGCGCAGCCCGTCGAGCTTCAACACCTCGTTGACGGTGCGCTCGGTCGGCGCGAACGCGAAGCGCATGACGTTGCGCTTCTGGAAGGTCTCGACGTCCTCCATCTTCTCGAGCATCTTGATGCGCGACTGCACCGCCTTGGCCTTGTTGGCCTGGGCCCGGAAGCGGTTGATGAAGGTCGTCAGGTGCTCGCGCTGGCGCGCCAGGTTGACGGCGCGGCCGGCGAGGATGGTCTCCTCCTCGAGCCGGGCCTCGACGTAGCGCTCGTAGTTGCCGGGGTAGCTGCGCACGCCCTCGAGCTCGAGCGACACCACGCGCGAGATCTGCTCGTTCAAGAACTCGCGGTCGTGGCTGATCAGGATGAAGCAGCGGTCGTAGCGCTTCAGGAAGTCGCCGAACCACTCGACCGACGGCAGGTCGAGGTGGTTGGTCGGCTCGTCGAGCAGCAGCACGTCGGGCCGCTGGAACAGCAGCCCGGCCAGGACCGCGCGCATCTTCCAGCCGCCCGAGAACTCGCCGAGATCGCGATCGTGATCCTTCTGCTCGAAGCCGAGGCCCGACAGGATCGCGAGGGCCTCGTGCTCGGAGAAGTAGCGATCGAAGTGATCCTGCTGCTCGTGCAGCTCGCCGACCCGCTCGACCAGCTCGAGCAGCTCGTCGCCCTTGTCGGGATCCTCGGCGATCGCGGTCAGCTCGATCTCGGCGTCGGCCAGCTCGCGATCGAGCGCGGTGCGGCCGGGGACGCTGTCGAGGACGAAGTTGATGAGGCTCTTGCCGCCGGTCAGCGCCAGATCTTGCGGCAGCCAGCCGACCCGCACGCCGCGCGCCCGCACCACCT
>JAYTAJ010000627.1:0-8585 GCA_043737575.1 Myxococcales bacterium
CTCCGCCACCACCACCACCTCGGGAGCCTGCGCCAGCAGCCGCTGGACGCCAGCGCGCATCATCGCGTCGTCGGTGAGGACCGCGACGCGAACGGGACCTTCGCGATCGAGCGGCAGCGGCTCGACGGCGGTCAGCAGCGCGGGATGTTGCAGCGAGATCTTCGGATTGCGGGTCATCGGGTTCCGCCAAGTGGAGAGGACGTAGAGGCGCGCAACGTGGTGACGGCGAGTAGCTCCGTCAAGCGACGATCTCTCGTCGCGCGGTCAGGTGCAGCCTGGCCGAACGGGCAGGGCACGCGCCCCGCGCCGCCCGAAAGACAGCCTCGGCCCTGACGGAACGTCCGATGTGCGCGCCGCGCGCGACGGACCACCATGGCTGCATGCAAAGCAACCCCGATGTGTCCACGCTCGAGTCCGCGTTCACCAGCGCGGTCGCCGCGATCGCGCCCAGCGTGGTGCGAGTCGACCGCCGCCGCGGTGGCGGCTCCGGCCTGGTCTGGTCCGACGACCTGGTGATCACGTCCAGCTTCCACACCCCCGACGCGCCGACGATCGGCGTCGCCGACGGCGACGACACCGCGCCGCGCGCCGCGAAGGTGATCGGCCGCGATCCCGGCACCGACGTCGCGCTCCTGCAGATCGACGGCGGCGGCCTCACCGCCGCGGCGCGCCGCGACCTCGACGGCGTCTCGACCGGTCAGCTCACCTTCGCGGTGGCCCGGCCCGGCCGCGCGATCCGCGCGTCGCTGCGCGCGATCGGCGTGCTCGGCCCGACGATCCGGACGCCGTCGGGCGGCCGCCTCGATCGCTACGTCGAGACCGATCGTGCCCTGGCCCGCGGCTTCGCGGGCGGACCGCTGATCGATCTCGCCGGCCGCGTGCTCGGCATGAACACGCGCACGCTGGTGCCGGGTGCCGATCTCGCGGTGCCGACCGCGACGCTCACCCGCGTCGTCGACGCCCTGCGCACCCACGGCCGGGTCGCGCGCGGCTACCTCGGCCTCGCGGTGCAGGCCGCCGCGGTGCCGGCCGCGCTGTCCGATCAGCGCGGCCGCGGCGCGCTGGTCGTCGCGGTCGATGACGGCGGACCCGCCGCCGCCGCCGGGCTCATGGTCGGCGATGTCGTGATCGCGATCGACGGCGCCGCGATCCTCGGACCCGACGAGCTGCGGATCGCGCTGTTCGATCGGCCGGGCGCGACCGTCGCCATCGATCTGATCCGGGGCGGCGAGCGTCGCGCCATCACCGCAGCGGTCGGCACCCACCCGTGACCGCGCGCGGCGCGATCAGCCCTTGACCGGCAGATCGGGCTTCAGCTGGATGAACAGCTCGTCGAGCTGCTTCTTCGACACCACGGTCGGCGCCTCGGTCATCGCGTCGCCGCCCTTCTGGGTCTTCGGGAACGCGATCACGTCGCGCAGCGAGTCGGCGCCGGTCATCAGCATCGCCAGGCGATCGAGCCCGAGCGCGATGCCGCCGTGGGGCGGCGGCCCGTACTTGAACGCGTCGAGCAGGAAGCCGAACTTGGCCCGGGCGTCGTCCTCGCTGATGCCGAGGGTCTTGAACACCCGCGCCTGCAGATCCGAGCGGTGGATACGGATGGAGCCGCCGCCGACCTCGACGCCGTTGAGCACCAGATCGTAGGCCCGCGCCAGGACCTCGCCGGGCGCGGTCTCGAGCAGCGCCTCGTCGGCCGAGCGCGGCGACGTGAACGGGTGGTGCGACGCCGCGATGTTCTTGGTCTCGTCGTCGACCTCGAACAGCGGTGGATCGGTCAGCCACATGAACTGGAACTCGCCCTTGCGGATGAGCCCGAGCTTGTCGCCGATGTGGAGGCGGATCGCGCCCATGCAGGTGTTGGCGGCCTTGGCCTTCTCGGCGACGAACAGCAGCACGTCGCCCGGGCCGGCGCCCGCGATCCGGTTGACCTCGGCGCGGGCCTCGTCGGAGAAGCTCTTGGCGAACGGCGCCTGCCACACGCCACCCTCGCCGACGCGGGCGAACGCGACGCCCTTCACGCCGAACGGCTTGGCGAAGTCGCCGAGCGCGTCGAGCATCGAGCGGGTCAGCCGCTCACCCTCGGGCACGCGCAGGCACTTCACGATGCCGCCGCTGCCGACCACGCTCTCGAACACCCGGAAGCCGCTCTTGCCGCACGGCTCGGTGACGTCGCACAGCGTCAGATCGAGCCGCAGGTCGGGCTTGTCGACGCCGTACTTCGACATCGCCTCGGCGTAGGTCATGCGCCGCAGCGGCAGCGTCACCTCGACGCCGAGGACGTTCTTCCACAGCGCCGCGACCATGCCCTCGATCATCGTCTGCAGGATCTCCTCGGTCACGAACGACATCTCGATGTCGATCTGCGTGAACTCGGGCTGGCGATCGAGGCGGAGATCCTCGTCGCGGAAGCAGCGCACGATCTGGAAGTAGCGGTCGTAGCCGGCCACCATCAGCAGCTGCTTGAAGATCTGCGGCGACTCGGCGAGCGCGTAGAACTCGCCGGGGTTGAGCCGCGACGGCACCAGGAAGTTGCGCGCCCCGCCGGGCGTGTACTTCACCATGAACGGCGTCTCGATCTCGAGGAAGCGGTTGCTCGACAGGTACTCGCGCACCGTCGTCGTGATCTGCGAGCGCGCGATCAGGTTGCGCTGCAGCTTGGGGCGCCGCAGGTCGAGGTAGCGGTACCTCAGGCGCAGCGCCTCGTTGGTCTCGAGCTTGTCCTCGATCGCGAACGGCGGGGTCTCGGCGCGCGAGAACACCTCGAGCTCCTCGGCCCACACCTCGATCGCGCCGGTCGCGAGGTTGGCGTTCACGTTGGTGCCGCGCGCGACCACCTTGCCGACGATGCCGATGCAGTGCTCGTTGCGCAGCGAGCCCGCGAGCTCGTGGACGTCGGCCTTCGACACCGACGGATCGAAGACGATCTGGGTGAGCCCGTCACGGTCGCGGAGATCGATGAACACGCAGCCGCCGTGATCGCGGTAGGTCTGCACCCAGCCGGTCAGGACGACGCGCGCGTCGACGTCGGTGGTGCGGAGCTGCCCGCAGGTATGCGTTCGACTGTGTCGCTCGAGGAACGTGGCCATGGCGGTCCGCACCATATCGCGGCGCGTAAAATCGGGGATCGGACCGCGGGTCGGAAAAACTTGATCCGTCGGGCTGCGCATGCGGTTGCGGCAGGTGCGATCAGACCGTACATGTCGATCAGATCCCCCATTTCGGAACGATTTCGACAGCTTCGATCGGTGATCCGATCCCGGCGCCTGTGGATAACTTGATCCACTGAAATCGCGGCTGGTAGCATTTTCTCCAGGTCGGTTGGATCGCTCGCGAACGCCTCCCGCCCTTCATCGACCGCA
The DNA here is from genome assembly GCA_043737575.1 of Myxococcales bacterium. Classification (GTDB taxonomy): domain Bacteria; phylum Myxococcota_A; class Polyangia; order Haliangiales; family Haliangiaceae; genus UBA2376. The sequence continues at coordinate 3,360 of JAYTAJ010000627.1, forward strand.
CCCCATGGGGACTCTGGACTGGCCAGACCCTACCCGTGGTGCGCCCGTGTGCCCACACGATGCCCTCGGCTCGCCTCTTGTCGATCTGCTTATATAAAGGAGTGAGCGTTGCGACTCTCCGATCTCTGTTGCTCCGATTCGGGGCCGATCCTCGCTTGCTCCGCCGACCCGAGCCTCGGCTCGGTCGCTAGCACCGACGCCTTCACCGCCGACCTCATGCGAACCGCGCCGTGCTCCCCCGCGACGACTCCCGCCGATGTGCGCGGGGACGACGCGGCGATCGCGACGGTGACCCGGCTGACCGAGGCGCTGCGCCGCGCCCGCCGCGGCAACGCGCCCGCCGAGGCCGAGCTCGCCGACGCCGAGGCCACCCTGGCGCGGCGGATCCGCGCCCACCTCGCGCGCGGTCAGGTCAAGGTCACGCTCACCGTCAATCGCTACACGATGATCTCGGTGCGGCGCAGCCCGACGACCAGCGTCGTCCCACCAACCCGCGCTCGCAGCCACGGCCCGCGCAGCTACGACGTCCGGCTGCACTGCATGTTCGCCGACGCCGATCCGGTGATCACGCGGGCGCTCGCGCGCTACATCGCCGACAACGATCGCGACGCGTCGCGGGTGCTCGGCGACTTCATCGACGCCAACTCCGACGCGGTGCGCGGCCGCGGCCGCCGCGCGCCGGCCCAGGTCATCCTCACCGCGGGTGATCACCACGACCTCCGCGCGATCTTCGACGATCTCAACGCCCGCTACTTCGACAACGCGATCGACGCCGCGATCACCTGGGGCGCGCGCACCACCGCGCCGCGCCGCCGCTCGAGCATCAAGATGGGCAGCTACTCCGTCGAGGAGCGCCTGATCCGGATCCACCGCTCGCTCGATCGCGGCTTCGTCCCCAGCTTCTTCGTCGAGTGGATCGTCTTCCACGAGATGCTGCACCAGGTCCACGACATCAAGGTCAAGAACGGCCGCCGCGAGTTCCACTCCAAGGCGTTCATGACCGACGAGTCCCGCTTCGGCCGCTACACCGAGGCGCGGATCTGGGAGCGCACCCACCTCGACGCGCTGCTCACGTATTGAGCAAGCTGAGCGCAGCGAGGTTTGCGAAGCTCGTCTGGGAGTCGAGTCCGAGTCGCGGTTCTGACATCTGCCTCCGAGGCTGGCGATCGGTCTTGTGCGGCGCCGCGAGGTGGCCGACACTGCGCGCCGATGCCCCTGTTCGTTCTCGAGTGCCAGAGCTGCCAGCACCGCTGGGAAGACATGATCAAGGGCGGCGCCGCGCTGCCGCCGTGCCCGCAGTGCAACGCCACCACCGCGCAGAAGATCCCGTCGATCGGCGCCGCCATCGTCCCGATCGTGATCAAGCCCGGCGAGACGGTGCACTTCCCGAAGCTCCCCAAGGAACGCAAGACCTGGTGAGCCGCTAGCGATCGAGGAGCTTGCCGATCAGCGACGGCGCCACCTCGTCGCCGTCGAGGGCCGCCGCCAGGAGCTCGCCGTCGGCTGCGTCGAGGGCCGACCACCAGCGCCCGGCTGGGTACTCGACCGCGTTGGGCCCATCGAAGCACGGGCCGAGGCAGCCGCACGGCGTCACCGCGACCCGCGCCGCTGCGCCGCGACGCAGGATCGCGATCGTCACCGCCTCGATCAGTGCTTCGCCTCCGTGGTTCCCGCACGCGGGGCGCCCGCCTTCGGGCCGCGTGTTGGTGCACACGAACAGGTGAGCGCGCGGCGCCATCAGACGCGCACTCTACCAGTCGCCCTGACGTTCGCGCCGACGCTGCGCCGTGTCATCTCCTCGAGGGAAAACTCGCCGGTTTTTGCCGCCGCGACGATCGTCAGAAAGTGCATTTTCCCTCTTGCCGAGGAGGTCGCCATTGGTCACCATTCGCACGCGCTCGGGGGACCGTTCGATGAGAACGGACGTGCGCAGGCTCCATCGTTCATGACGACCACCACGACGCCGCAGCATCACGTCATCAAGGAGACCTCGGACTCCTTGTCTCGCCTGTTCCAGGACGAGTTCAAGCGCAACGGCTACAAGCGCGTCCACATCGTCGACGGTGCGCCCAAGCCCGACGCGGTCGAAGGCAAGCTGCCCGCAGTCTCGATCTACCTCTACCAGATCGCCCTCGATCCCGAGGGCTTCGAGAACCAGGCCGTCCACGACGTCGTCGAGGTGAAGCAGGAGGACGGGACCTTCAAGGAGTTCTTCCGCCGCCGCCGGTTGTGGGTGCGGCTCGACTACCTGGTCTCGGCGTGGGCCCAGACGCCCGAGGACGAGCAGCTCCTGTGCGGCCTCGCGCTGCGCACGATCATCGACAACGCCGAGATCCCGAAGGAGCGCCTCAAGGGCACGACCTTCGACGACAACATGGACAGCCCCGACTTCACCGGGCTGCCGCTCTGGCTCAACACCCGCCTCGACGAGGGCACGCTCGCGCGCTTCTGGGGCAGCCTGAACCAGCCGGTGCGTCCGGCGATCCAGGTCTGGACCGTGGTGCCGATCGTCCCGGAGAAGATGTCCGAGTTCCAGCGCGTCCGATCGCGCTCCCTCGAGTACCGCAACATCCACGACCCCAAGGTCAAGGAGCAAGGCCCCTCGCCGAACCCGTTCGCCCGCCGACTCGATCTCGGTGGCGGACGCAGCAGTTCCGGCGGCGGCGGTTCGGGCGGCGGCACACGCGGTGGGGGCGGCGGGACCTAACCCAGTTTCAACCGAGCGGCCCAAGGGCCCCGGGTTCCGCCACGTCCGTTCGAGTGATTCCTCGACGGGCGCGGTTCCAGAGAGCTCGGGGCTTACGACCGGCCGTCATCGGAAGAAAAACGCTACGCAGGAGGATTCTCTCAAATGGCTACCAGCTACCTGTCTCCAGGCGTCTACGTCGAAGAAGTTGATCGTGGCTCCAAGCCCATCGAGGCCGTCGGTACCAACACCGTCGGTTTCCTCGGTGAGTCGTCCAAGGGTCCCGTCAACGAGGCCGTGCTGATGACCAACTGGTCGCAGTTCGTGAAGACCTTCGGTGACTTCAAGGAGTGCTCGCAGGCGTTCGTCCACGGCGTCTACGGCTTCTTCAACAACGGCGGCTCGCGCTGCTTCGTGGTGAACGTCGGCGCCCCCGCCGACGCGACCCCCGCGAAGGTCGCGACGCCGGCCAAGGCCGACGACAAGGACGCCGCCAAGGCCGCGGCTCCGGCCACCGGTGGTGGTGGTCGTGACGGTCTGTTCATCGGTCGCGATGGCGGCCCCGGCGCCCGCACCGGTCTCAAGACCTTCGACGAGATCGACGAGATCGCGATCGTCGCGGCCCCGGGCCAGACCTCGCCCGCGATCCAGGACGCGCTGCTCTCGCACTGCGAGACCCGCAAGGACCGCTTCGCGATCCTCGACTCCCCCGAGACGATCACGGGCGGCGTCGACAAGCTGCCCAAGCCGCGCGACTCGAAGTACGGCGCGTACTACTTCCCGTGGATCCAGGTCTACGACCCGGAGCAGGGCAACGTGTTCGTGCCGCCGTCGGGCCACATCGCCGGCGTCTACTCGCGCGTCGACTCGGAGCGCGGCGTCCACAAGGCGCCCGCGAACGAGATCGTCCGCGGTGCACTGAACCTGAAGTACAACGTGTCGAAGGGTGAGCAGGACCTGCTCAACCCCAAGGGCATCAACGCGATCCGCTTCATGAACGGTGCGATCCGCATCTGGGGCGCCCGCACCCTGTCGACCGACCCGAGCTGGCGCTACATCAACGTGCGCCGCCTCTTCATCATGGTCGAGTCGTCGATCGAGCGCGCGACCCAGTGGGTCGTGTTCGAGCCCAACGACCATCGCCTCTGGAAGCGCGTGCAGCGGACGATCTCGTCCTTCCTCACGCTCCTCTGGCGCAACGGCGCGCTCATGGGCACCTCGCCGGAGCAGGCCTTCTACGTCAAGTGCGACGCGGAGACCAACCCGCCCGAGGTCATCGACGCCGGTCAGCTGGTCTGCGAGATCGGTCTCGCCCCGGTGAAGCCCGCCGAGTTCGTCATCTTCCGCATCGGTCAGATGGCGGCGGGCGGCGGCGTCGAGGAGTAGTCCTCGATCGGGATCCGACCCTGCGCGTGTGACCCACGGGCAGGGAAGGAATCCCGAGCGACCCTCGTACATGGTCACGTAAAGACAACGAGGTCGCCGTGATTCATCGACCCACCGGTCCATGAACCCCGGCGCCCTCCTTGAAGAAACCCCGAACGAAACCTCAAGGAGACAGCACACATGGGTTACAACGATTCACGATCCAGCGCACAGGGTAACTTCGGCGTCCGCATCGGCGGCGAGGACGCGGGCTACCTCCAGAGCGTCACCATCCCCTCGATCGAGCTCGAGTCGATCGCGACCTCGGTCGGTGCTCACAACGAGCAGATCAAGGGTGGCGGTAACTTCAAGCAGGGCCTGTTCGAGGCGACCTACTCCATGTCCGAGGCGAAGACGCTTTGGAACTGGTGCAACAGCGTCCTGAACAAGGAAGTCGTCGTCCACGACGGCGAGGTCCTGCAGGCCGACCAGAACTTCAACATCACGCGCATGGTCGGCTTCACCGAGGCCCACCTCACCGAGATCGGCCCGGACAAGTTCTCGGCGGCCGAGGGCAAGAAGCCCCACAACATGTCCGTCAAGTGGGATGCCCAGGACATCCGCTTCGAGAAGGGCTCGGGCAAGCTCGGCGCGGCGCAGAACAAGTCGATGAAGCAGTGCATCGCCTCGAACTTCCGCCTCGACGGCTTCCCGGCGGACACGAACTTCTGCACGGAGTTCGAGCCCTCGAAGTGCACCGTGAGCGTCGCGAAGGAGAGCCACGGCACCTCGCGCTTCCCGGTCTTCCACTACTCCGCGCTGAAGTTCTCGGACCTCAAGCTCACGATCTCCATGCGCTCGCGTGAGGCGTGGCTGGCCTACGTCCAGAAGGTCATCCGCGACGGTATGCACACCGCGAACGAGGACTTCGACTGCGCGGTCTTCTTCCTCGACCCGTCGCTGAAGAACGAGCTCGGCAACTTCGACTACCAGCGCTGCTCGCTGGCGAAGTACACCGAGCCGAAGCTCACCGCGAACGAGGACAAGGTCCACAACTTCACGGTCGAGTGCTGGACGGAGCGTTGGAACGGCAAGATGGTCTGAAGCAGATCGTCGACGTTTCATGATACCTTGCGGCTCGCCTCTTCCGAGGCGGGCCGTCGTCATTTCTACCC
>JAYTAJ010000628.1:0-3769 GCA_043737575.1 Myxococcales bacterium
GCCGCCGAGCCGGCCCCGGCCGGCACCGCGCCGTCGCAGTGGCCGGCGGCGTCGACCATCCCGCGGCCCGGCGATCGCCCGACGCTGGTGATGTTCGCCCACCCGCGCTGCCCGTGTACCCGGGGCAGCCTCGACGAGCTGCGGCGGGTGCTGGCGCCGCTGGGCGATCGGATCGACGCCCAGCTGTGGGTGGTCGTGCCCGACGGCGTCCCCGCCGCGTGGGCCGAGCGCGACGAGCTGGTGAGCGCCGCGACGATCCCGGGCGTCGCGCTCCACTTCGACGTCGGCGGCGCCGAGGCCCGCCGCTTCGACGCCCGGGCCTCGGGTCAGGTGGTGCTGTACGACGCCGCCGGGCGGCTGCGCTACCACGGCGGCGTGACCGGCTCGCGCGGCCATGCGGGCGCCAACGCGGGCGCCGATCGCCTCGCGGCCCAGCTCGCGATCACGGTGCCGGTCGCGCTCGCCGCGCCGGTGTTTGGCTGTGCGCTCTTGTCCGGAGATGACCGATGACCGAGACCTTGCTCCGCGACCTCGTCGACACCAGCGAGCAGCTGCTCCACGACGAGGAGGAAGAAGCGATCGTCACGACCGCGAGCGCGCAGCATCGCGTCGCCGGCCTCTACGACATCGCCCGCGAGGGCGTGTATCGCCGCTGCGATCGGGTGTTCGCGTGGCTGATGGTGGTGCAACTCGGCGTCGCGATCGGCCTCGCGCTGTGGCTGTCGCCGCGGGCGTGGGCCGGCACCTCCAGCTCGATCCACCCTCACGTCATCACCGCGATCGTGGTCGGTGGCGCGCTGACCCTGGCGGTGTGGATGATGACGCGAGCCTACCCGGGCCGGGCGATCACTCGCCACGTCATCGCGGTCGCGCAGATGCTGTACGCGGCGCTGCTCATCCACGTCACCGGCGGCCGCATCGAGACCCACTTCCACATCTTCGGATCGCTGGCGTTCCTCGCGTACTACCGCGACATCCGCGTGCTGATCACCGCGACCGTCGTGGTCGCGGCCGAGCACGCCCTGCGCGGGATGCTGATCCCGATGTCGATCTACGGCACCACCGATCCGCAGTGGTGGCGGTTCGTCGAGCACGCGCTGTGGGTGGTCTTCGAGGACGCCGTGCTGGTGATGGGCATCCTCGGCAACCACCGCGAGATGCGCGAGCTGGCCGAGCGCCAGGCCGGCCTCGCCGCGATGGCCGAGACCATCGAGCACAAGGTCGTCATCCGTACCCGCGCACTGCAGGTCAGCCGCGAGCAGTTCCGCCAGCTGGTCGAGTCGGTGCAGGTCACCCCGTACCAGCTCCTCGCCAACACCTGGCAGCTCACCTACGCCGGGCCCCAGGGCGCACGCCTGCTCGGCTGCGCCCGCCGCGACTGGCTCGAGCGCGGGTTCTGGGACGCCCGCATCCACCCCGACGATCGCGCCGCGTGGTTCGATCACCTGCGCCGCGCCGCGACCGGCGTCAGCCACGAGGCCGAGGTCCGGCTGCGCCATGGCAGCGGCCAGTGGGTGTCGGTGCGCAGCATGGCCCGCGGCGATCTCAACGGCCTGGTGCCGGTGGTGCGCGGCGTGTTGATCGACGTCACCGAGCAGCGGCGGCTCGAGCTCGAGCTGCGCCAGGCCCAGAAGCTCGAGTCGGTCGGGCGCCTGGCGTCGGGTGTCGCCCACGAGATCAACACGCCCGTGCAGTTCGTGGCCGACAGCGTGACCTTCATCCGCGAGGCGTTCACCGACGTGCTGACGGTGAATCGCGCGCACCAGGCGATCCGCGACGCCTGCGTCGCGGGCAGCGATCCGGTCGACCACCTCGCCGCGGTCGCGGACGCCGAGGCGACCGCGGATCTGCCGTACCTGACCACCGAGGTGCCGCGCGCGCTCGAGCGTTGCGTCGACGGGCTCGAGCGGATCGCGACCCTGGTCCGCTCGATGAAGGAGTTCGCGCACCCCGACTGCAAGGAGAAGGTGCCGGCGGATCTCAACCACGCGCTCGAGACCACGCTGACGATGGCGCGCAACGAGTACAAGTACGTCGCCGACGTCGAGCTCGATCTGCAGCCGCTGCCGGCGGTGACCTGCCACGTCAGCGAGCTCAACCAGGTGTTCCTCAACCTGATCGTCAACGCGGCGCACGCGATCACCGACGTGGTCGGGGCGGCCGGCGGCCGCGGCACGATCAAGATCACGACTCGCGATCTCGGCGATCGGGTGTCGATCGCGATCAGCGACTCGGGCCGCGGCATCCCCGACCACGTCAAGGCGCGCATCTTCGAGCCGTTCTTCACGACCAAGGAGGTCGGCAAGGGCACGGGGCAGGGGCTGGCGATCGCCCGCAGCGCGGTCGTCGACAAGCACGGTGGCACGATCGGCTTCGAGAGCACGATCGGCCAGGGCACGACGTTCACGATCGCGATCCCGGTCGAGGCGTCGGCCCGCGTCGCCGCCTGAGTCAGGCGCGCATCACGCCGCGGCGCGGGTCTCGACGGCGGCGAGCGGCAGCCGCAGCCGGAACGTCGTGCCCTGGCCGACCCGGGTGTCGACCTCGACCTTGCCACCGTGCTGATCGACCACGACCGAGTGGACCAGCGCCAGGCCCTGGCCGGTGCCCTTGCCGACCTCCTTGGTCGTGAAGAACGGGTCGAAGATCTTGTTGATGATCTCCTGCGGGATCCCGGTCCCGGTGTCCGAGATCGTCACGATGATCTCGGCGTCGACGCACGCGGTCGTGACGACGATCTCGCCGCGGCGGTCGGTGCCCTCGACCGCGCTGCCGATCGCGTGGGCGCCGTTGACGATGATGTTGAGGAACGCCTGGTTGAGCGCGCCGATGTGGCAGTCGAGGTGCGGCAGCTCGCCGAAGTCGGTGCGGACGTCGGCGACGAACTTGTACTCGTTGCGCGCGATCGTCAGCGTGGTCTCGATGGCGCGGTTGAGATCGGCCGGGCAGCGCTCGGCGCGCTCGGGGTGGGCGAACTCCTTCAGCGACCGCACGATGGTCGCGACGCGGTCGAGGCCCTCGATCGAGCGGCCGACCGCCTTGGGCATCTCGGCGAGCAGGTAGCTGGCGTCGGCGGAGTCCTCGGCGGCGGTCAGCTCCATCATCGCCTCGCTGGCCTCGACCGAGCCGTCGGCGACCCGGGCCACCGTGGCCCGGTACAGCGTGAACAGCGCGTCGAGATCGGTGACCGCGTCCTTCAGGAACGTGCAGCTGTCGGCGACGAACTGGATCGGCGTGTTGATCTCGTGGGCGACGCCCGCGGCGAGGCGGCCGACCGACTCGAGCTTCTGGGCCTGGCGCAGCTCGACCTCCATGCGGGCGCGATCGGCCATCTCGCGCTCGAGCTCGCCCTTGCTCTCGACCAGCGCGGCGGTGCGCTCGGCGACCCGATCCTCGAGGCCGCGGTGGGCCTGGGCCAGCTGCTCGAGCATGGCGCCGAACGACCGCGCGACCACGCCGATCTCGTCGGGGCTGAGGTCGACCACGGCGCGGCGCTCGCGATCGCCGCTGGTGACCGCCTTCGCGACCGAGGCGATAGCCCGCAGGCGCCGGGTCAGCGACCGCGCCCACAGCCACATCACGCCCATCGCCAGCACCATCACGATGCCGCCGACGACCAGCGACGAGATCAGCGCACGGCGCTCGCTGGCCTGCATCCGCGCGGTCGACAGCTCGACCACCAGCGTGCCCCAGGGTCCCTCGAGCGAGCGCACCGGGTACACCGCCGCGATCCGATCGCCGCGCTCGACCACCTTGGCGTCGACCACGC
>JAYTAJ010000629.1:0-8580 GCA_043737575.1 Myxococcales bacterium
CCTGGGACTATCGGGCAAGACCGTGGCGGCCTTGTCGCTGGTCCCGCTCATCTACGTGGCGTGGGCCGATGGCGCCATCCAGGACAACGAGCGCGACGCCATCCTCCACGGCGCCGCGGGCAAGGGCCTCGAGGCCGGCTCCGACGGCCACGAGCTGTTGTCGAGCTGGCTCGCCAAGCAGCCCGACGAGGCGCTGTTCACCGCGTGGGAGGGCTACATCGGCTCGCTGATCGCGCAGCTCAACGACGAGCAGACCCGGCTCCTGAAGAAGCAGGTCCTGAACTTCGCCAGCCTGGTCGCCGGCTCGGCCGGTGGCTTCCTCGGCATGGGCAAGGTGTCCGGCAGCGAGGAGAAGGCGCTGGCGCGCATCGAGTCGGCGTTCGTGCGCTGACCGTCATGGACACGCGCTGGCTCGCGGGGACGGGCGTCAAGGTGTCGCGGCTGGCGCTCGGCTGCATGTCGTTCGGCGGCGACGCCGATGACGCGACCAGCGGTGCGCTGTACGGACGCGCCCGCGACGCCGGCATCACGTTCTTCGACACCGCCGACGTCTACAACCACGGCCGGTCCGAGGAGATCCTCGGGCGGCTGTCGGCGGCGCACCGCGACGAGATCGTGGTCGCGACCAAGGCGTACTTCCCGACCAGCCGCGACGCCAACGCACGCGGCACGTCGCGGTACCATCTGGTGCGCGCGTGCGAGGCGAGCCTGCGCCGCCTCGGCCGCGATCACGTCGATCTCTACTACCTGCACCGCTGGGACGATCAGACGCAGCTCGACGAGACCCTGCGCGCGATCGACGATCTGGTGACCGCGGGCAAGGTGCTCTACCCGGCGTGCTCGAACTTCGCGGCGTGGCAGGTGGCGCGCGCGCTCGGCGTCGCGGCGCTGGCGCGGCTGCGGCCGCTGGTCGCGATCCAGCCGATGTACAACCTGCTCAAGCGTCAGGCCGAGGTCGAGATCCTGCCGATGGCCGCGGCGCTCGGCGTCGCGGTGGTGCCGTACAGCCCGACCGCGGGCGGGCTCCTGGCCGGCGCCTGGGGCGTGACGCGACGTCCGGAAACCGGACGGATGACGACCAACCCGATGTACCAGACCCGCTACGCCGATCCGGCGTACCTGGCCGCCGCCGACGGGCTGGTCGCGATCGCCGCCGAGCTCGGCGTCCATCCGGCCGCGCTCGCGGTGGCGTGGGTCGGCGGCCACCCGGCGGTGACGTCGGTCTTGCTCGGCGCGCGCTCGGTGGCGCAGCTCGATCAGCTGATCGACGCGGCCGCGGTGCCGATGACGACCGAGCTGCGGGCGCGGATCGCGGCGCTCACCCCCGAGCCGCCGCCCGCGACCGATCGCAACGACGAGCGGACCGCGGCCAACTACGGCGTGCGTTGACGATCCCCCTCGGCTATCGCGGCCTCGCGGCGGTGCGGGCGGCGGCGGCGCGACACGGCGCGCGGGTGATCGGGACGACCCGCGGCGGCGAGGCGATCGAGGCGTTCACGCTCGGCGACCGCGGCCCGGCGACCTTGGTGCTCGCGGGGATCCATCCGATCGAGTGGATCGGCGTCGAGGTCGCGCTGGCGCTGGCCGAGGCGATCGCGGTGGCGCCGCTGCGCGATCGCCGCGTCGTGATCGTGCCGATCATGAACGTCGACGGCTACGCCGCGATCGAGCGCGATCTGCGCGACGGTCACCGGCGCTGGCGCCGCACCAGCGGGGCCGACGCACGCAGCCTCGGCGTCGATCTCAACCGCAACTTCGCGACCGCGCATCGACCGCCGCCGCCGTGGTGGCGCTGGCTGCACCATGGCGGGGCCACGCCGTGGTCCGAGCCCGAGACCGCGGCGATCGCGGCCTTGTTCGACGCGTCGGTGCCGATCGATCGCGCGATCGCGCTGCACAGCTTCGGCCGCATGATCCTCCTGCCGTGGGCGCACCGCGGCGATCGGCCGCCGCGCTGGGACGAGCTGTCGGCGCACGCCCGCGCGATCGCCGCGCGCATGCCCGAGCGGTATCGGGTATGGCAGGCCGGGCGCTGGCCGGGGTTCCGCGCCGGCGGCCTCGAGCTCGACTGGCTGACCGAGCGCGGCGCGCTCACCGTCCTCGTCGAGTGCTCGGCCGGCGGCTGGCGCGCCACCGATCCGTCGACCTGGCGATCGCCGTTCGCCTGGTACAACCCGCGCGACGGCGCCGCCGCGGCGAGCCCGATCGCCGACGCGCTGGTGCCGTTCGCGCGCGGCGGTTAGGCGCGGTCAGGCGCGCTGTGGGCGTTCGGTGTGGAGCCAGTCCGACGCGATCGCCAGCCCGAAGAGGACGAGGACGGTGATCTTCGCGACGTCGAACGGGAGCACCTTGGCGATCCACAAGACGCACGCGAGGGCGAGCAGGGTGTTCGTCACGACCTTCGCTTGCGTGCCGCGGCGGGTCAGCACCTTGCCGTCCTGCATCAGCCCGCCATCCCACGTCGCGTAGCGGTACGTCGTCCGCTCGTGCAGCGCGTGCACGGCCTTCGCCGCACCCGCCAACGACCACGCCACGCATGCCAAGAGAAACCCCAACAACGCCGCTCCACTCATGACGTGACGATCGACGAGACCGCGATCGATGTCAATCGCGGCGCGGCGGCGCGATCACAGATCAGCCTCGAGCATGAACAGGTTGGCGGTGGGGCGGCGGCGAAAGCTGCGCGGGGCCCGACGCCCGTCGGTGTCGGCGGCGCGGCGCAGCGGCTCGAGATCGGCGCCACCGAGGGCCGACAGCTCGGCGCGCCAGGTCGCGGCGTCGGCGGGACGATCGGCAGCGGCCGCGGCGCGCGCGCCCCACAGGAGCAGCTGACCACGGCGGTAGGCGAGCGACTCGTGGGCGAGGCCGACCCGCGCCTGCGCGACCGCGTCGGACCAGCGGCGGCGTCGCAGCATCGTCCACGTCATCGCCAGGCGCAGCGACGGATCGGCGGGCGCGGCGGCGATGGCGCGGCCGAGGGCGTCGGCGACCGCGGCGTCGTCGTGAGTCGACTGCTCGATCGCGAGCGCGGCGGCGACCGCGTCGGTGGCGGCGTGACGCGGCTGGGCGCCCGCGTCGGCGACCGCGATGCCGAGCGACGGCGGCAGCGGCTCGCCGAGCTGCCACGCCCCGGGCGCGCCGTCCCACGACCACCGCACGTCGAGCCAGCGGCCCTCGCCGACCGGCGCCGCGGCGACGCCGAGCGACAAGGTCTGGGCCTCGGGCTCGACGACGACGCTGTGGACCTGGCAGGCCTGAGCGAGCACGCCGCCGAGCTGGCGGTCGACGCCGGGCGCGTCGGGATCGACGCGATCGCACAACATCGCGCGCAGATCGTCGACGGTGGCGCCGCCGCGGGTCGCGGCCGCGGTCAGGAGCTGGGCGAGGCGGGCCTCGCGGCGATCGGAGTGCAGCGCCCACGCGGGGGTCGCGGTGACCTCGCCGTCCTGCATCGCGCGATCGCGGTAGCGGTTGGCGACGATCAGCCGATCGCTCCCGGCCGCGGGCGCGACGGTCGCGACCCGGCCCGCGTGGATCTCGAGCGAGATCGCGCGGCGCTCGCGCCACGACGACACCGCCAGCCCCCAGGTCGACGCGACCGGTCGCTCGCGCGCGATCCGCTCGGCGTCGGCGAGGGTCTCGGCGCGAGCCGCGAGCTCGTGGACCAGATCGACGATCGTCGCGCCCGTGAAGCCGACCTCGCGGTGGAACCGCGTGTGGGTCGTGAACACCAGGCCGGCCTGGTTCCACACCGTCACGACCGGGGTGTCGCCGCCGCGGGTGGTGACGAAGCCGTAGGGCTGACCACGATCGGGGTGGCACAGGACGATCGCGGGCGCGGCGTCCCACACGCCGATGCCGGGGAAGTCGAAGTTGCGGGCGTGGCGCAGCGCGCCGCCCGCCGACGCCGCGCCCCACGCGATCGCGGTCGAGCACGCGGGCTGCGCCGCCGCCAGCATCACGCGTCGCGCCGGTTGCGCGAACGGCCCGAGGCCCCAGCGCGCGGCGACGCCGACGAAGTTCTGGAACAGATCCATCACCGCGAGGTAGCGCGACCACGCCGCGGGCTGGCCGATCGCCTCGAGGAACCCGCGGCTGCGCGCGACCAGCGGCGCCGGGCGCCCGGCCTCGAGGCGCGTGAGCAGCGCGTCGGACAGCACGCGGATCGCCGCCGCCGCGGCCGGCCGCAGCACGGGCGGGACGTCGCCGCCGAGCAGCATCGCGGGCAGGTTGCGGTAGTGCGCGATCGTCGCGTCGGCGCCACCCGCGCGGGCGAGCAGCGCGCCGTGCTGGCGCCCCATCTCGGCCTGGGTTCCAGCGACGCGGGCGATCCACAGCGGGCGTTGGGTCATGACGTTCCTCGGGCGGGGGTGCGGTGCGGCGCGCGGCCGCGCTCGCGTGGTGGCGGCGGGGTGATCACCAGCGGCGCCAGGACCTGGCGCCACAGCTCGTCGATCGTCGCGGTCGCGGTGGTCGCCGAGCCCAGCTGCGTGATCGACTGGACGATGGTCCCGTCGAGGACCGTCAGCACCAGGTCGACGATGCGCTCGGGCTCGCACGCCGCGACCACGCCGCGATCGATGCCGGCGCGCACGCTCGCGACCAGATCGGCGCGCAGGATCTCGCCGACCGCGCGGCTGCGCGCCAGCAGCACTTCCGGATCGGTGCCGCCCGCGGCCCACAGCTGGAACAGCAGGATCACCAGCTCGCGGCGCTCGCGCTGGTACTCGACCGTGGCGCGGGCCAGCTCGCCGAGCGCGACGATCGGGTGATCGATCGTCGCGAGCCGGGCGCCGACGTGCAGCGCGTAGGCGCGGTAGACGTCCTCGACCGCGGCCAGCAACAGCGCCGACAGATCGCGAAAGTAGAAGTACAAGGTCGGGCGCTTCACCCCGAGCGCGGCCGCGAGATCGCTCATCGTGGTGCGGCCGGGACCGCGGGTGCGCAGCACCTCGAGCGCGCGGGCGAGCAGCGCGGAGCGGCGGGCGTTGTCGATGGGGCGTGACAGAGTGTCAGGTTATCGATCCCTGACAGGTTGTCAAGGAATTCGGCGGGGGCTGGCGCTGCCAGCGGTTGCCGCGCGGTTCCGGGTCGTTCCCGATCGCACCGCTTCACTCCCGCAGCGAGGAAGATCTGCCCGGCGGGATCCGTATCCTGGAAGAGCGCACACAATCCGGGCCTCATCGGTTTCCCTCACACCCGGTTCGTGTAACCTCGCAACGCCCAATGGCCGCACGTCTTCGCCCCGACGACGAGGTGGTCCTCCAACGGCCGGAGGATCTCCGCGTCACGATCCCGATCTTCCACACGCAGACGTCGTGTGCAGGGTCCGCCGCGGCGTACCTGCTGCGGCGCATCGCGTACCGCGCGGGCGCGTACGCGCCGGGCATCCAGGAGTACGTCTTCTTCGAGCTGTCGAACTTCGCCGTGATGGGCGGCTCGATCGATGCGGTGCAGCGCTGGTTCGGCTCGCGCCTCGTCGACCTGCAGGAGCTCGGCTACCGCCTCCACGCCCGCCGCGTCGCCGAGCCGACGCCGACGATCCTCGAGTGGGTGAAGGAAGGTCGCGGCTACCGCGGCGCGCTCCTGCCGACGACGTACAGCAAGATCCACCCGACCCAGCCGTCCGAGATCCAGGACCAAGGCCACGCGGTCGCGGTCACGATGGATCGCATCGAGGCGACGCGCGACGAAGAGCTGATCATGGTCGACCCGTGGCCGGGCACCATGAACGGCGCCCACGAGCGGTCGAGCATCCCGTCGGGCCTCGAGTCGGCGCACCGCGACTGCAAGTACAACGCGATCATCTTCTACTGGGCCGGTTGGAGTTGAGCTGATCCATCGGTGGAGGCGCAAGCTTCCATCGATTGTCTCGTAGGATCCGCGGGCGGCCGCTGGGGATCCGCGCGCGGCCTTGGGCTATGGTCCTGCCGATGGCATCCCTCGATAGCTTCGGCGCCGCGGCCGATCTCAGGATCGGCAAGGACACGTACCGTATCTACCGCCTCGACGCGGTGATCAAGGCCGGCGTCGGTGACGTCGCGACCCTGCCCTACTCGCTGCGGATCTTGCTCGAGAACCTGCTGCGCCACGAGGACGGCTCGACCGTCGAGCGCGCCGACATCGAGGCGATCGCCGGGTGGAACCCGAAGGTGCGCGAGGAGTACGAGGTCCAGCTCCGGCCGGCCCGCGTGCTGATGCAGGACTTCACCGGCGTGCCCGCGGTGTGCGACCTCGCCGCGATGCGCGACGCCTTCGCCGCGCTCGGCCTCGACGCCACCAAGATCAACCCGCTCAAGCCAGCCCACCTCGTCATCGATCACTCGGTGCAGGTCGACGTCTACGGCTCGCCGCTCGCGTTCGGCAAGAACGTCAGCCTCGAGTTCGAGCGCAACCAGGAGCGCTACACGTTCCTGCGCTGGGGCCAGCAGGCGCTCCACGATATGTCGGTCGTGCCGCCGGGCACGGGCATCGTCCACCAGGTCAACATCGAGTACCTCGCGGGCGTGGTCTGGACCGAGAAGGACGGCGATCGCACCGTCGCGTTCCCCGACTCGCTGGTCGGCACCGACTCGCACACGACGATGGTGAACGGGCTCGGCGTGATGGGCTGGGGCGTCGGCGGCATCGAGGCCGAGGCGGTGATGCTCGGCCAGCCGATGGCGATGCTCATCCCCGAGGTCGTCGGCTTCGAGCTGCGCGGCGCGCTGCCGCCGGGCGCGACCGCGACCGATCTGGTCCTGACCGTCACGCAGCTCTTGCGCAAGCAGGGCGTCGTCAACAAGTTCGTCGAGTTCTACGGCGACGGCATCGGCGCCCTGTCCTTGCCCGATCGCGCGACGATCGCGAACATGGCGCCCGAGTACGGCGCGACGATGGGCTTCTTCCCGATCGATCAGGTGACGATCGACTACCTGCGCTTCACCGGCCGCGATCCGGCCAAGGTCGAGCTGGTCGAGCGCTACGCCAAGGAGAACCTGCTCTGGCACGATCCGACGGCGCAGCTGCGCTTCTCGGACACGCTCGGCCTCGATCTGTCGACGGTGGTGCCGTCGCTGGCCGGCCCGGCGCGGCCGCAAGATCGGGTGCCGCTGTCGGCGTCGCGGCCGGCCTGGCGCAAGGCGGTCAGCGGCATCCTCGGCGACAAGCTGGTCGGCAAGACCACGGTGCCGCTCCCCGAGCTCGACGCGTGGATCGCCGGCGGCGACGTGCCGAAGGGCGCGCTCGCGACCAAGGTCAAGACCACGACCGATCGCGGCGTGTTCGAGCTCGGCCACGGCGACGTCGTGATCGCGGCGATCACCAGCTGCACCAACACCTCGAACCCGGCGGTGATGCTCGCGGCCGGGCTGGTCGCGCGCAAGGCCCGGGCCCTGGGCCTCGCGACCCGCCCGTGGGTGAAGACCAGCCTCGCGCCCGGCTCGCAGGTGGTGACCGACTACTTCAAGGCCGCGGGCGTCCTCGAGGATCTCGAGGCGCTCGGCTTCTACGTCGTCGGCTACGGCTGCACGACCTGCATCGGCAACTCGGGGCCGGTCCACGACGACATCGCCCGCGCGGTGAAGGACGGCGACCTGGTCGTCACGTCGGTGCTGTCGGGTAACCGCAACTTCGAGGGCCGGGTCAACCCGGTCGTGCGCGCGAACTACCTCGCGTCGCCGCCGCTGGTCGTTGCCTACGCGCTGGCCGGCACGATGAACATCGATCTCGCGACCGAGCCGCTCGGCCTCGGCACCGACGGCAAGCCAGTGTTCCTCGCCGACGTCTGGCCGTCGGCGGCTGAGATCGCCGCGATCGTCGCGGCGGCGGTGACGCCGACGCAGTTCAAGGAGCGCTATGCCCACGTCGACGAGGGCCCGGCCGAGTGGCGTGCGCTGCCGGTCCCGACCGGCAAGACCTTCGCGTGGGACGACGCCTCGACCTACATCCGCAAGCCGTCGTTCTTCGAGAACCTGCAGCCCGAGCCGGATCCGCTGTGCGAGCTGCGGGGCGCCCGCTGCCTGGCGATCCTCGGCGACTCGGTAACGACCGATCATATCTCGCCAGCCGGCAACATCGCCAAGGGCAGCCCGGCCGCGAAGTACCTCTCGGATCACGGCGTGCCGCCGGCGGAGTACAACCAGTACGGCGCGCGCCGCGGCAACCACGAGGTGATGGTGCGCGGCACCTTCGCCAACATCCGCCTGAAGAACCGCATGGTCCCCGGCGTCGAGGGCGGCGTCACCAAGCACCACCCGTCGGGCGAGCAGCTGTCGATCTACGACGCCGCGATGCGCTACGCCAAGGACGGCGTGCCGCTGGTGGTGCTGGCGGGCGAGGAGTACGGCTCGGGCAGCTCGCGCGACTGGGCGGCGAAGGGCACGCTGCTGCTCGGCGTGAAGGTCGTCATCGCCAAGAGCTTCGAGCGCATCCATCGCTCGAACCTGATCGGCATGGGCGTCTTGCCAGTCGAGTTCCTGATCGGCGAGGACGCCGCGTCGCTCGGCCTCGACGGCAGCGAGATCTTCGAGGTCGACGGCATCCACGGCGGCGTCGCGCCGAAGAAGCGGCTGACGATCCGCGCCGGCGACAAGACCTTCT
>JAYTAJ010000630.1:0-3767 GCA_043737575.1 Myxococcales bacterium
CCCCTCGCCTCCATCCCGGTCGGCCTCGAGCCGGTCGCGGTCGCAGTCCGCAATGAGCACGAGGTCTGGGTCGTCAACCATCTGTCCGACTCGGTCAGCGTCATCGACACCAGCGACGCGGCCCGGCCCCGCCTCGTGCGCACGCTGCTCGTGGGGGACGAGCCGCGCGACGTCGTGTTCGCGGGACCGAACCGCCGCCGCGCCTTCATCACCACCGCGCGGCGCGGTCAGAACTCGCCGATCGATCCGGCCCAGACCACGCCCGGCCTCGGCCGCGCCAACGTCTGGGTGTTCGACGCCGAGCACCTCGGCGACGGCATGGGCGGCACGCCGCTCACGATCCTGACCTTGTTCAGCGACGTGCCGCGCGCGCTCGCGGTGACCGCCGACGGCCGCACCGTCTACGCCGCCGCGTTCAAGTCCGGCAACCAGACCGCGACCGCGTTCAGCTTCATCTTCCAGTTTCAGTTCCTCGGCTTCGGCCTGCCGCTGCCGGTCACCGACCACGACGGCACCGCCGCACCCGCGGTCGGCGTGATCGCCAAGTACGACGGCACCCACTGGCGCGACGAGCTCGGCCGCGATCTGACGCCGGTCATGAAGTTCAACCTGCCCGACAAGGACGTGTTCGCGATCGACGCGATGGCGAACCCGCCGGTCGAGCGCCCCAGCCACCTCGCCGCCCACGTCGGGACCATCCTCTACAACATGGTCGTCAACCCGGTGAGCGGGAAGGTCTACGTCTCGAACACCGAGGCGCTCAACCTCGATCGCTTCGAGGGGCCCGGCGTCTTCGCCGGCCACACCGTGCGCGGCCACCACAACGAGAACCGCATCACGGTGATCAACGGGACCACGGTGTCGCCGCGCCGGCTCAACAAGCACATCAACCACGCGCAGTGCTGCGCGCCGCTGCCCAACGCCGAGAACGCGCGCAGCCTGGCGCTGCCGATGGGGATGGCGATCACCGACGACGGCCGCACGCTGTTCGTCGCCGCGATGGGCTCCGACAAGATCGCGCGCATGAAGACCGCCGACCTCGAGCAGGATCAGCACCCGCAGCGCCTGAGCGATCAGCTCACGGTGTCGGGCGGCGGGCCGACCGGGGTCGCGCTCGACGACGATCGCGGGCTGTTGTTCGTCGCGACCCGCTTCGACGACGGCATCTCGGTGATCGACGTCGCCACCTGGCGCGAGACCGATCACCGCCGGCTGTTCAACCCCGAGCCGCACAGCGTGGTCCGCGGCCGCCGCTTCCTCTATGACGCCGCGACCAGCTCGAGCCACGGCGACTCGTCGTGCGCCAGCTGCCACGTCGAGGGCGACCTGGACGCGCTGGCCTGGGACCTCGGCAACCCCGACGACAGCCAGCGCGCCAACCCGAACCCGCTCACCGTCGATCTGGTGCCGCCGTTCCCCGCGGTGTTCCACGCGATGAAGGGCCCGATGACCACGCAGAGCCTGCGCGGGCTGGACAATCACGGCCCGATGCACTGGCGCGGCGATCGCACGGGCGCCGATCTCGAGGCCAGCGCCCAGCCCAACGACGGCGCGTACGACGAGGTCGAGGCGTTCCGTCAGTTCGACATCGCGTTCCCCGATCTGCTCGGCCGCGCCACCAAGATCCCGGCGTCGTCGATGCGACACTTCGGCGAGTTCGCGCTGCAGATCATGTATCCGCCCAATCCGCTGCGCGCGCTCGACAACTCGCTGACGCCGCAGCAGCAGCTCGGCAGCGACATCTTCCACGACCGCATCACCGACGGGTTCTCGACCTGCAACGGCTGCCACGTCCTCGACGCGACCGCCAACGCCGAGTTCCCCGAGGTCAAGATCCCCGGGTTCTTCGGCACCGACGGCCGCTCGTCACGCGTGCCCGGCCGGCCGCAGATCATCAAGGTGCCGCACTTCCGCAACGCGTATCAGAAGGTCGGCATGTTCGGCATGCCGTTCCTCCAGGGCATCTTCCTGCCGCTGCCCGGCTTCGACGATCACATGGGCGATCAGGTGCGCGGCTTCGGCTTCCTGTCGGCCGGCGACTTCGACACCATCGCCCACTTCGTGTCGGCGGCGGCGTTCTCCGACGAGCCGACCACGCCGGTCCAGCCGGTCCCCAACCCCGAGGGCCTCACCGACATCGCCGAGCGGCGCGCGATGGAGGCGTTCATCCTCGCGTTCGACAGCAACCTCGCGCCGATCGTCGGGCAGCAGATGACGGTGCGGCGGCTCACCGACCAGGCCGCGCTGGCGCGGGTCGCGCTGATGCGCAGCCGCGCCGAGCACGACGAGTGCGACGTGGTCGCGCGGGTCGGCCGCGGCGACGCGGCGCGCGGCTACCTCTACGTCGGCGGCGGTCGCTACCAGCCCGCCACCGACGATCGGCCGCCGGTCCCCGAGCTGTTGATCCTGGTGCTGGCGGCGCTCGCCAACGAGCCGGTGACGTTCACCAGCGTGCCGCCCGGCTCGGGCGTGCGCATCGGGCTCGATCGCGACAGCGACGGCCGGCTCGATCGCGACGAACATGACTGGCCGAGCGACTGGTCCCACGCCTGGCTGCCGTAGAATGAGCGCGTGACCCGGGCCAGCCTCAAGCGCGAGCTCCTGGCCGCGGTCCACGCCGCGCTCGCCACCGCGCGCGCGGCCCACGCCGCCGCGGTCGAGGGCGCGACCCACGCCGAGGCCAAGGCCGAGAACGACAAGGACACCCGTGGCCTCGAGCAGTCGTACCTCGCGCGCGGCCACGCGCTGCGCGTCGAGGAGCTCGACGCCGCCGTCCTCGCCGTGTCGCGCCTGCCCGAGATCGCAGCCGCCGCCGACGCCCGCGTCGGCCTCGGCGCCCTGGTCACCGTCGACGACGACGGCGCCATCGCGCGTTACTACGTCGCGCCCTGGGGCGGCGGCGTCATGATCGCCGACCGCGTCCAGGTCGTCACACCGCAGGCCCCGATCGGCCGCGCCTTGATGGGGCGCGAGCTCGACGACGAGGTCGAGGTCCGACGGCCCGGCGGCGCGCGGACCGTAACGATCACCGCGATCGCCTGAGCCGTAACCGTAGCCGTAGCCGTGGCCGTGGCCGTGGCCGTATCCGTATCCGTATCCGTATCCGTATCCGGGTGGCGAGCACCGACTCGGCGCAGACAGAACCGCGCGATCGTCGCGTCGCGTAGCCACCCGGTTACGGCTACGGTTACGGCTACGGCTACGGCCACGGCCACGGCTACGGCTACGGCTACGGCTACGGTCATCGCGCCGTCGCGCGATCGCGCGATCGCGCCGGGTGCGATGCGTCGCCCAACGCGAGACACGCGCGATCGCGCGGATCAATGCGCGTCGCAGAGGCAATGAACGCAGAGGCGATCGCGCGATCGACACGAGGGCTCCTCGGTGTGGCTCTCACCCGCCCGCGGCCTCCGCGCACCGCCCCGCGCCGACGACCCAGCGCGACCCGGCGGAGGCACGCGCGCGAGGCTGACCTGGTCGTCGTCACGGGGCGTGCGCGTTGGGCCGCGGGCGGGTGAGAGCCACACCAAGGAGCCCGTCATGTTCGAAGCACGAGAGATCGCCGAGCAGTTCGTCGCCAGCCTGCGCTACGTCATCGAGACCGTCGCCGATCGCGACGCGAATCTCGGGAGCCAGTTGCGGCGCGCCGCGATCAGCAGCGCGCTCAACACGAGCGAGGGCGGCCGCCGCACGGGCCGCGATCGCAAGAGCCGCTTCCGCATCGCCGCGGGCGAGTGCGACGAAGCGATGAGCGCGGTGCGCATCGC
>JAYTAJ010000631.1:0-1559 GCA_043737575.1 Myxococcales bacterium
GCAGCCGTCGCTGACGTCGGGGATGCCGTCGCCGTCCTTGTCGCCGCGTCCGACCCGGACCTCGCTGGCGGGCTGCGGCGACCACACCATGCCGAGCACCAGGCGGAAGTCGTCGCCGCGGGCGCCGAGCACGCCGGCCGAGCCCGCGACGGTGGCGGTGACATGGGGGTTGACGCGATACGAGCCGCCGCCGGCAACGTAGGCGGCGAGATCGCCGCGCTTGTCGTCGGTCGCGTAGTCGGCGGCCTCGAGCGTGGTGCAGCGGGTGCCGTCGGCCAGCGTGCAGGTGCCGTAGCTGACCGCGGCGGGCAGCGGCACGAAGCCGACCGCCTCGACGCTGAGCACGATCGCGGGCGACAGCTCGACGGTGGCGCCGACGCCAGCCAGGATCTCCGAGCCGATGTCGAGGACCGCCTTGGCCGCGTCCTCCTTGGTCTCGCCGGCCGCGAGCATGCGCGGATCGTAGGCCTGCAGCACGGTCTGCTCGCGGATACGGGCGCCGAGGTTGGCGACCAGCTTGGTCGCGTGCAGGCGATCGAAACGGTAGTCGACCGCGACCCGCGGCTCGAACATCAGGTTGCGATCGCCGAGGAACAGCTCGTCCTCGCCGAACGGCAGCGCGACGGTCACGACGCCGGTGACCGCGAGCTTGAGCGTGTCGACGAACTGGTACTTGCCGCCGACCCGGACGTCGAGCGGGCCCGACAGGCCCTGGGCCTCGAAGCCGCCCGACGGATCGATGTTGGAGATCGGCCGCAGCGAGATCAGGCCGGTCGATGGATCGGCGGTCTCGCCGCGGAAGCGGCCGCGGGCGCCGTAGCCGGGCCCGGTGTCGGTGCGATAGACCGCCGCCGCGAGGCCGATGGCGACCTTCTTCGACACCGTGAAGCCGAACGCGAAGTCGAGCGTCGCGAGGTAGTCGAGGACGTTGTCGTCGGCGCTGTCGCCGATGCCGGGCACCGCCAGATCGAGCGGCGCCTTGGCGTAGCTCATCCACATCTTCCACGACAGATCGCGGCGCGGCGGCAGGCGCGCGCCCTCGAGCGACAGCACGCCGCTGGTGTCGTACGACGGCCGGAACAGCGCGGCGTCGACCCCGGCCGCGTTGTCGGCGGCGGCGGGCGAGACCAGCAGGCCGGTCACGACCGCGACCGCGACGCCGGCTCGCGTCACGGACACTCGGCTCCGCCCGAGGTCTCGGCCTGCTTGATCTGCATGAAGACCACGCCGCGGATCGACGCGGCCAGCGACGCCGGCCACATGCATCCGGCCGGCTCGGCGCCCGCCCCGCCGTGCTCGGTCGGCGCGGGCGCGTCGATCACCAGCGCGGTGCCGTTCATGCCCGTGACCGCCTGGCCGCCCGCGGGCGACACGGTGTTGCGGGTCGAGTTGCTGACGTCGGTGAAGTAGAAGTCGTCGTCGGCGAGCGGGTTGCCGCCGCGCCGCATCGCGACGCCCGCCACCGACATCGGGCCGTGGCGGAACACCGCCGCGAGGACGCCGCGGGTCGCGAAGCTCTCGCCCGCGATGCCCGAGGTCGTCGTCCACGCCAGGTCGGT
>JAYTAJ010000632.1:0-8573 GCA_043737575.1 Myxococcales bacterium
CACATGCTCTTGTCCGCGCGCGGGCTGGTCCCGCTGATGCTCGTGCTGGGTGCCTGCGGCGGGGGCGACGACCTCGACGGCCTCGCGGTCAGCGGCGAGGCGTTCCTGTTCAACGGCGGCCCCGGGCTCGAGGGCCGGGTCGCGAACGCGACGGTCACCGTGGTCGAGCATCCCGATCGCCAGGTCACGACCGCCGAGGACGGTCACTTCGGGTTCGACGGCTTCGCGACCGGCGATCAGGTCACGCTCGCGCTCGAGCTCGCCAACCACCATCGGATCCAGACCAGCACGATCACGCTCGGCGCCGACGCGATCGAGCGGGTCACGTTCCAGGTCGTGCACGACGCGATCTACACGCTGCTCGGCGACATGCTCGCGATCACGCCCGACGAGGCCAACCGCTGCCAGATCGTCACCACCGTCACCCGGATCGGCCGGTCGCTCTACGATCCTGGCGCTCACGGCGAGGGCGGCGCGACCGTGACGATCGATCCGCCGACCGGCGCCGAGGGGCCGATCTACTTCAACGCGTCGGTGCTGCCCGATCGCACGCTGACCGAGACCTCCGAGGACGGCGGCGTGCTGTTCATCCAGGTGCCGCCGGGCGTGTACACGCTGACCGCGACCAAGCTGGGCGTGACGTTCCGGCCGGTCACGGTCACCTGCCGCGCCGGCTGGCTGGTCAACGCGTCACCGCCGTGGGGCCTGCAGGCGATCGAGCCGACGTAGCGGCGCGCTCGAGAAAGCGGGATGAAACCGGTGCGTGTTAGCGTCTCTCCATCATGAAGCTCGCGATCGCCGGAGTCCTCGCCTTGACCGCCGCGTGCGGCTCGTCGTCCAAGCCCGCCGTCAGCAACACCGGCGGCGCGACCGCGGTGGCCGGCGATCTCGACCGCGACGGCAAGGCCGACCAGGTCGCGCTGGCCGACGGCGTCGTCACCGCGGCCGGGGTGTCGTTCACGCTGCCCGCCGACTATCCCGGGGTCGGCGCGCGGCTGGTCGATCTCGGCACCGAGACCGTGGTCGCGGTCGACTCCGAGGTCGTCGAGGACGATCTGCGGTGGCGCATCCTGCAGTTCCGCGACGGCGCGCTCCACGATCTCGGCGAGGTCTTCGTCGGCGGCGAGCCCGAGGCCGCCGACCTGCCGGGCGACGGCACCATCCACGCGCGCCACGGCAACTGCGGCCAGTCGACGACGCTGGTGTACCGGGTCACCGACGGCAAGCTCGACAAGTCGGAGACCACCACCGGCACCTACGACGTGGACCAGTGCACCGCGTGCCCCTACGTCTTCGTCGACACCGCCGACGGCACCGTGTTCGTCGGCGAGTCGCTGCGCAACCTGGTCGGGCGCGCCCGCCAGACCGAGGACGCGCTGGCGCTGCCCGCGGTCGCGGCCGATCAGCGCACGCTGGTGGTGACGCTGGCCGAGGTCAAGGCCGAGACCACGTTCCTCGACGCGATCGCGGTCGACTTCGACGGCGTCATCGTCGCGCCGCGCGCTTGCGACGGCGCCGCCTGCACCTCCGACGATCGCCACGACGTCTTCACCATCGGCGAGCGCCGCCGCTTCGTGTTCGACGTGCCCGTCGGGTTCAGCGGCCAGCCGGTCCTGCGCACCCGCGGCTACTACGAGCCGTTCGCGCCGACGCCGCTCGCGCAGTGACGTGGATCGCGGCCGCGCTGGCGCACGCCATGCACCCGATCGCGGCATGCCGAACCGCCTAGCCTCCGTCTTCGCCCTGTCGTCGGTCCTCGTCCTCGCCGTCGGTTGCACCGACGATCCCGGCGTCCCGCCCCTGTCGCCGCTGACGCCGCCGATCGAGGGCACCTGGCGCATCACACGGACCGTCCCGAGCCAGCCGACCGATTGCGCGGTCCTCACCGCCAACGCGATCGACGTGACCTTCGCGCCTGGCGCGGCGCAGCCGATCGCGATGCAGTCGTCGACCTCGCTGCGCGACTACGATCAGGTCGTCTCCGACGACACCGCGGGCTTCGTCACCGAGGACTTCGCGTTCTTCGACGTCCCTGGCCGCCCGGTCCTGATCTCGCACCAGCTCCGCGTCGACGGCGCCGGCCTCGTCGGCACCGGCCGCGCCCGCGGTGACGGCGACGACCTCGGCTGCACCTGGGACCTGGTCCTGGACGCGATCCGCATCCCGTAGCCGCGGATCACACGAAGCGCATGCGCACGATGCGCAGCTTGCGCATCTTGCTCTGCAGCGTGGCGGGCTTGAGACCGAGCTGCGCGGCGGCGCCACCGGGGCCGTAGATCTTGCCGTGCGTCGCGCGCAGCGCGGCCTCGATGGTCTCGCGCGCCGCGGCGGCGAACGGCGCGAGGTCGGCGGTGCGGTGCGACGGTGCGAAGCCGTCCGGCAGCGCCAGCGCGTCACCGCCGCCGAGGATGAGCGCCGCCTCGAGGACGTTGGCGAGCTCGCGGACGTTGCCGGGCCAGGCGTGGGCCTCGAGGCGGGCCAGCGCCGCGCGGGTGATCGGTGGCGCGGGCAGGCCGAGGCGCGCCGCGAGCTGCGCGATCAGCGCCGACGCCAGCGGCGCCAGATCGCCGCGACGCTCGCGCAGCGGCGGCAGCGCGATCGCGAAGACGTCGAGGCGATAGTAGAGATCTTCGCGGAAGCGCCCGTCGCGCACCATCGCGGCGAGGGGCCGGTTGGTGGCGGCGATCAGACGGACGTCGACGTCCTGCTGCACCGTGCCGCCGACCCGGCGGAGCTGGCGCTCCTGGATCACGCGCAAGAGCTTCACCTGCGCCGCCAGCGGCAGCTCGCCGACCTCGTCGAGCAGCAGCGTGCCGCGGTGGGCGCGCTCGAACACGCCCGGGTGGGCACGATCGGCGCCGGTGAACGCGCCGCGCTCGTGGCCGAACAGCTCGGACTCGACGAGGGCGTCGGGGATCGCGCCGCAGTTGATGTGCAGCATCGGCCGGGTCGCGCGCGGCGACAGCCGATGGATCTCGCGCGCGAGCACCTCCTTGCCGGTCCCCGACTCGCCGGTGAGCAGGACGGTCGTGGCGTGGCGCGCGACCAGCGCGGCGCGCTCGAGCACCGCGCGCATGACCGGGCTGCGCGCGACGACGGGGGATGGCGCCGCCAGCCGATCCAGATCGGCCCGCAGCGCGCGGTTCGACGAGTGGGCCCGCTGCGACAGCGCGGCGACGCGCTGCACCACCGCGAGGTGGCCGAGCGCGGCGGCGATGACCTGCGCGAGCGCGGCGCGAAAGTCGGGCTCGGCGAAGCACGCGGGCGGCCGCGCGCGCGGGCGCAGCACCACCGCGAGGCCGGGCACCAGCTCGGGCGCGTGCTGTGCCCGCGGCGGTACCTCCATCAGGTTCCAGTCGTCGCCCGACCGCTCGGCGATCACCAGATCGATCGGCGGGCCGTCGACCCGCGGGTCGAGCTCGATGCGGACGATCGGCACCAGCGTCGACAACGTCGCGGCGATCGCGCGGGCCAGCGCGCGCGGGGTGTGGACGTCGCGGGTCGCGGCGAGCAGCGTCGCCAGCACCGCGAGGCCGGAGTCGGGCACGCGTCGACCGT
Organism: Myxococcales bacterium; assembly: GCA_043737575.1. Lineage (GTDB taxonomy): Bacteria > Myxococcota_A > Polyangia > Haliangiales > Haliangiaceae > UBA2376. The sequence continues at coordinate 3,559 of JAYTAJ010000632.1, forward strand.
ACACCGACATTTCGGTGCAATGCACCGATATACGATGATCGAGGCAGATCCGTCGCTGTCGATCCAGCCGCTTGCATCGGGCACGACGCCTGCTCTGTCCCCGGCCATGACCTACGTGATCACCCAGAAGTGCGCGGGCTGCCTCGACACCGCCTGCGTCGACGTGTGCCCGTGCGACTGCATCATCGGCCCGGTCCCGCTCGAAGAGCTCCGCGCGGTGCCGCCAGCCGAGCGCGGCGCACGGTTCCCGGGCGTGCAGATGTTCATCGATCCCGACGAGTGCATCGACTGCGGCGCCTGCCTGCCCGAGTGTCCCGCCGACGCCATCCACCCCGAGCGTGACGCGCCTGGCGACGATCTCCTGCGCAACGCGCGCTTCTTCGGCCGATGACGTCGGCCCGCCACGGGCGGCGCTGGGCAGCCGCCATGCTGCGGATCCGCTCGACCCGCCGCGGTAACATCGGCGCATGAAGACGCCGCTGACGCCGCTCGACTTCATGCGCCGCGCGCGGCGTCTGCACGGCGATCGAGTCGCGGTGGTCGACGGCGACGGCCGCTGGACCTACGACGAGCTCGGCGCGCGGTGCGATCGTTGGAGCGCGGCGCTGGCGGCGCTGGGCGTCGGCCCCGGCGATCGCGTCGCGTACATCGCGCCCAACACCCACGCGCAGCTCGAGTCGTTCTACGCGGTGCCGCAGCTCGGCGCGGTGCTGGTGCCGGTCAACTACCGCCTCACCGCCGACGACTTCGCGTACATCATCGAGCACGCGGGCGCGACGGTGGTATGCGCCGACGCCGATCACCTCGACGCGGTCGACTCGATCCGCGGGCGGCTACCGAACGTCCGCCACTACGTCGCCCTCGACGGCGCGGGCGATGGCTGGGCCGACTACGAGGCGCTGCTCGCCGCGGCGCCCGCGGACTTCCCGCGCGCCGCGATCGCCGAGGACGATCCGATCACGATCAACTACACCAGCGGCACCACGTCGCGGCCCAAGGGCGTGGTGATCACGCATCGCAACGCCTACCTCAACAGCGTCGGCACGCTGGTCCATGTGCCGATGTCACCCGCGATCGGCTCGCGCACTGGAAGGCGCCGAAGACGATCACGTTCGTCGCCGAGCTGCCCAAGACCGCGACCGGCAAGATCCAGAAGTACGTGCTGCGCGCAGGCCGCGCGGCGATCACCGCGCAGTGAGGCGATCGAGGTAGGCGGCGCCGCCCGCGACGTCGACGCCCGCGGCGGCGAGGCCGGGCAGCAGCACCTCGCGCATGCCGCCGAGGAACGCGGCGCGGCGGCCCGCCAGCGGCAGCGTGCCGTAGCGCTGCATCGTCGCCTCGTCGCCGATCACGGCCTGGGGCGCGAACAGCTCGTCGCGCACGGTGCCGGCCAGCATCGACGGCAGGTACGCGGCGAGGCCGAGCCGCTGATCGTCGTCGAGCGGGTGGGTCGCGAGGAAGCGCCAGCCGAGCCGGCTGTGCTGGACCTCGTCGGCGAGGATGGTGCGGACCGCGCGGCGGATCGCCGGATCGTCGACGTCGTCGGCGCCCGCGGTGACCAGCGCGGCGTTGGCGGTCTCGGTGACGCAGCAGAACGCGACGACCTCGTAGACCACGCGATCGCGCGGCGCCCACGACGATGGCGCGATCTCGGGGACGACCACCGCGGGCGGCAGCGACGTCGCGACGCCGAACCGCGCGGCGATCGCGGCGCACAGCGCGACGTGGTCGCGCTCCTGCGCGGCGGCGTGCTCGGCGATCGTCGTCAGCGCGGGCGCGAAGTCGTCCGCGGCGAGGCGCGCGGCGAGGCGCGCGAAGCGATGCGCGGCGGCGTGCTCGAGCTCGGCGCGGTAGGCCCAGCGCGCGCCCAGCTCGGCGCGGCTGATCGGATCGATCGCGTCCTGCACGTCAGTGCCAGCCGCGGACGCCGGTCGCGGCGGGATCGATCGCGGGCGCGGCGGCGGGCGCCTTCTTCTTGGCGCGCGGCTTGGCGGGCGGCGGCGACGCGACCATCGCGGCGGCGTCGGTCTCGGCCGCGGGTTCGGCAACGGTCACGGGGTCGGGTTCGGTTGCGGCCACGGGTTCGGCGACGGTCGCGGGTTCGGCTTCGGTTGCGGTCACCGGGTCGGTCACGGTCACGGGGTCGGTGACGGTGGCGGGCGTGCGGGCCTTGCCCGCGGGGCGGTCGCAACCAGAGGCGGCGGCGAGGGCGCCACCGACGACGAGGACGTTGTAGAGCTTGCGGATCGAGTGGTGCATGACTCCAGAACGGAGTCACCGCGCGAGCGGCGCACGACAATCGTCAGAGATCGACCAGCTCGAAGCTCGAGACCGGCTCGCCGAGGAACCGCGCCGCCAGCTCGTCGAGCCGCGAGGTGTCGGTCGCGAAGCAGGCCAGCGCGCCCGGGCCGCGGCTGGCGTCGCCATGCGACCCGACGATCGCCGCCGCCGCGGTCGCCATCGCCGACGCCGAGTCGACGATCGCGATCGATCGCCCGGTCAGCGCGTCGGCGGTGCGGCTGATCACCGCGCGCAGCAGCGGGTAGTGGGTGCAGCCGAGCACCAGCGTGTCGATGTCCGGATCCCGGACGAACAGCGCGGCCAGGTAGCGCTGCGCCACCGCCGCGGCGACGTCGTCGTCGACCCAGCCCTCCTCGGCGAGGGGCACCAGCAGCGGACACGCCATCGTCGTGATCGTCGCGTCGGGCGCGCCCGCGGTGAGCGCGCGCTCGTAGGCGCCCGAGCGCACCGTGCCGAGCGTGCCGATCACGCCGAGGTGGCGATTGCGCGTCGCGGCGAGGGCGCTCGCGGCGCCTGGTGCGACCGCGCCGATCACCGGCACCGGGCTCGCGGCCTCGAGAGCGGGCAGCGCCTGGGCCGAGGCGGTGTTGCAGGCGATCAGCACCAGCTTCACGCCGCGCTCGAGCAAGAACTGCTGACACGTCAGCGAGTAGCGCTCGACGGTGCGCGGGCTCTTCGAGCCGTAGGGCACGCGCGCGGTGTCGCCGAGATAGACGACGTCCTCGCCGGGCAGGCGGCGCCGCAGCTCGCGCACGACGGTCAGCCCACCGACACCGGAGTCGAACACGCCGATCGGTCGTCGCACGTCGTTCATCGCACCACAACGCCGCAGTAAGCGCCGACACTCCCACCGCGACGCATCAGGAAAGCGCGCGGGGCGAGATCACCCGGACTGCGTGACAAGACTGCGACGGGCTGGCGCACTGGCAGATCGATCCGCCAGCGATCTGCTAGCGACGACGCCGCGGCTTCTTCGCGGCGCGAGCCGTCTCGGCGGCAGCTCGGCGTCCTTCGTAGATCCAGAGAAGCTGTAAAAATGTCGCCGGCTTGTCACGGCCCGCGCATTCGTCCGACAGCTCTTGGTACAGCGCGCCGATGCCGGGGCAGGTCTCCTCGGCGAGCGGCAACTGGCGGGCGGTGATACGTCCTTGCACGGCGCGGCAGCCTTGAGCACGTCCCGTACCATCCCCACTCGCCTTGACGCCTCGTCGCCACCTCGGTAGGAAGGCGGTTCGTGTCGACGCCTGACCTGCTGGATCTGCTCCGCGCCCCGGACACCGTCGAGACGGGCGTTCGCGTCCGGGCGTGGGCCGAGGCCAACCCGCTGATCCTGTGGGATATTTCCTCGGCCATCGCCAACCACGGCGGCGAGTGGCCGGCCCGCGCGGTCACCGACGCGGCGGGCGAGACCGCGGCGCTCATCGATTCGGTCGCCGCCGCCGATCTGCGCGCGGCGATCGAACCGATGCTGATGGGCCGCGACGTCGACGCCGCCCTCGAGTGGGTCCGCGAGGTCGGGCTGCTCGCGCGCATCTTCCCCGAGCTCGAGGCGACGGTCCATCTCCAGCAGGAGGGCGACCGGCTGCACAAGGACGTGTGGAGTCACACCAAGCTGGTCGTGAAGCAGGCGGTGCGGCGGCCGCTGGTGCGGTGGGCGGCGCTCCTCCACGACATCGGCAAGGTCCCGACTCGCACGTTCACCGATCACGGCGTCCACTTCCACGGCCACGCCGAGGTCGGCGCGCGCATGTTCGACAAGGTCGTGCAGCGGGTGCCGCTCGATCGCGATCATCGCCGCACCGTGCGCTTCCTGGTCCGTCATCACCTGCGCTCGAACCAGTACAGCGACGCGTGGACCGACAGCGCGGTGCGCCGCTTCCACCGCGAGATGCTGCCGCACCTGACCGACCTGCTCGATCTGTCGCGCGCCGACATCACGTCGAAGCGTCCGGGCCGCCGCCGTCAGATCCTCGAGCAGATCTCGGCCTTGTCCGATCGGATGGATCGCCTCGCCGAGGCCGACGCCAAGCTGCCGCCGCTGCCCAGCGGTGTCGGCAATGCGATCATGGCGGCGTTCGAGATCCCGCCGTCGCGCCTGATCGGGGACCTCAAGCGCCACCTCGAGGAGGCGGTGACTCGCGGAGATCTCGAGGCCCGGCGCGAGGATGCGTACTACGTCGCCTACCTGGCGCGGACCAGCCTGATCCCCGGGCTCGACCCCGAAGTGGCGTCGCGGCTGGCCCAGGCCGGTGGGCTGATCGGCGCCGAGGCGGCTGAGGCCGACGACGCCGAGGCGGCCGGCCGGCTCGACGCCGAGCCCGACCGCGAGGACGACGGCCACGACGGCGACCCGGAGCGCCCGCGCGACGGTGTGCTCGACTGCGCCGCCGACCCCGAGACGCCCGGCACGCCCCACGAACACTAGGCCGCGCGGCGGGTTGCTGCGTTGGTACGGCGATGCGCTCTCGCCTCGCTGCGCTGTGCTTGGTGCTCGCCACCGCCGCCTGCCACCACGAGCCGCGGGCCGGTGCGCGGCTGCCCGCCGCGCCGCAGCCTGGCGATCCGATCCCGCCGGGCGGGCCGAGCAGCGCGGGCGTCACGCTCGAGGTGGTGACGCCCGCGGCGCCGACCCCGCAGGCGACCGTGTCGGGGCGGTTGCGAGGCGTGCCGCACCACGCGCAGATCCTCGCGGTGGTGCTCGACGCCGCCGGCAC
>JAYTAJ010000633.1:0-1558 GCA_043737575.1 Myxococcales bacterium
CGCGCGCGACGCTCAGTGGTCTCGGTGGACCTGGAGGCGGCACGTGAAGGTCCGTTTCTGGGGCGTGCGCGGCTCGTTCGCGATGTGCGGCAGCCAGCACCTGCGGTACGGCGGCAACACCACCTCGGTCGAGATCGTGACGAACGCCGGCCGGCGGCTGCTGATCGACCTCGGCACCGGCGCGACCGAGTTCGCGAAGGCGCTCATGGCCACCGAGTTCGGCGCCGGCCAGGGCGAGCTGCCTGTGCTGCTCTCGCATACGCACCTCGATCACATCCAAGGCCTGCCGTTCTTCACGCCGTTCTTCATCAAGGGCAACCAGATCCGGATCCTCGGCGCCGATCCGGCCGGCGGCTCGCTGCGCGGCACGCTGCAGAACCAGCTGGCGCCGCACTACAGCCCGCTCAACGGCCTCGAGAACCTCGCGGCCGGCGTGTCGATCGAGTCGTTCCTGCCCGGCGCCGAGCTCCTGGTCGACGACTTCGAGATCACGACCGCGGCGCTGCCGCATGGCACGATGTGGACGACCGGCTTTCGCATCAAGGCCGACAACAAGGTCGTCGCGTTCCTGTCCGACGTCGAGTATCCGGCGCCGCACCGCCCGACCCGCGAGGCGTTCGCGCTGGCGGCGGGCGCCGATCTGCTGATCCACGACGCGATGCACGACGACGACGCCTATGCGCTCGCGCGGGGCTGGGGCCACTCGCCGGTCTCGGCCGGCGTGTACCTGGCGCGGGCCGCGGGCGCGTCGCGACTCGCGCTGTTCCACCACAGCCCCGACGCCACCGACGAGGCGATCGATCGGCTCGTCGTCACCGCGCAAGCGCGCGCCTCGGTGCCGGTGTTCGCCGCCGCCGAGGGCGAGTACCTCGACGTTTGACCGCGCGCGTCGTCAGGGTCTTCTTCATGGTCGCGCTCGCGCTCGCCGTCGCCGGCTGTGCGCGCACCCTGCCGCCGGATCGCAGCGCCGCGGCGCTGTACCGCGATCTCGAGCGTGAGGTCACGGTCGCCGCCGCGACCGGCTGGAGCATCGATCGCCTCGAGGTCGAGGAGGTGCTGTCCGACGCGCTCGACTCGGTGTGCCGGGTCGATCCGCTGGCGCGCCGCATGCTGCGGACCTGGCTCGACGAGCAGATCGGCGCGCCGGTCGAGGTGACGTGGCGGGCCCGCGGCAAGTCGCTCGGGGCGATCGACGACGTGCTGGTGATGCACCGCGTGCGGCTGGTGCTGGCCGAGGCCGATCGGGTCGCGGGCGTCGACTGTCCGTTCTGGATCGGCGTCGAGGAGCCGTTCCGTGGCCGCCAGATCTCCGACGGTCGCTGGCAGCTGACGATGAGCGGCGGCGGCAAGGGCATCGTGATCCATCAGGGCGATCGCTTCGACCTGTCGGGCGGCGGCGCCGGGCGGCTCTTGCTCGGCCGCGTGCTCAACTCGCGGTCGGCGCTGTACGCGGGCGTCGAGCTCGGCGCCACCGCGAGCTTCCCGAAGGACGCGCTTGGCAACCGCGGCGAGCTGGTGATCGGCGTCGACACCGTCGCGCCGATCGTCTACCGCCACA
>JAYTAJ010000634.1:0-1553 GCA_043737575.1 Myxococcales bacterium
GCGCCGGCCGACAGCACCTCGCCCTGATCGTGATCGTGGATCTCGAGCAGGCCGTAGGCGCGCTCGACGACCTGAACCGCGGGCTGCACCCGCGTCGCCTTGAGCGCCGCGTCGGTGACCTGGTTGATCGCGATGCCGGGGGCGATCTCGACCCACAGCGAGGCTTGGCCGGGGACCGGCAGGAACCCGCGCGCCGTCTTCGCGATGAAGGTCGCGACCTGCGGCTGGAGTGCGTCGAGGAAGCAGTAGGTGCGGAGGACCGTCGCCATCGCGTTTGCCGAACCTATCACGCGGTTCGCGGCGATTGCCACGGGCCGCGGCCGAATGCGCGGGAAGAGCGGCCACCCGCGCGTGGTTGACACCCCCACGATGCGCCGACATGGTACCGCCCCGATGCGCAGGTCTGCGATGGTGTCTGTTCTCGTCGCGCCGCTCTTGCTCGCGGGCGGCGCCGCGGCCGATCCGCTAGGCGTCGCGGTCCGACTCGTGATGCAGGTCGAGGGCGGCGGTGGCGGCGGCGCGACGCCGACCGCGTCGCTGTTCGGCGAGGTGACCGGCCCGGCCGAGCCCGCGGCGCTGCCCGATCTGCTCGAGCGCGCGGTGCGCAGCTCGCCGACCTTGGCGAAGGCCAAGGTCGATCGCGCGATCGCCGAGGCGTCGATCGCCCAGGCCCAGGCGTGGGACGAGTGGACCATCGACGCCAACGCCGCGGGCTCGATCCGCCAGAGCCTCGCCTCCGACGTGCGCACGGTGTCGCTCGACGGCACGATCGCGCGCCGCATCTTCACCGGCGGCACCGTCGGCGTCCGCGCCGCCAGCGACTGGGGGCGCACGGTCCGGACCGGCGAGATCATGGGCATGGCGTTCGAGGAGACCCAGGCCGGCTACACCGAGGCGATCACCGCGACGTTCTCGCAGCCGCTGTTGCGCGGCCGCGGCGATCTGCTGGTGCGATCGTCGATCCGCGTCGCCGAGATCCAGCGCGACGCCGCCGCGCTCGGCGAGGACGTGGCGGTGATCGCGGTGGTCCGCGATCTGGTGCTGGCGTACTTCGATCTGGCGCAGCGCGAGCGCGAGCTGGCGATCCGCCGCGCCAGCCTCGACCTGACCCGCGAGCGCCTGCGCGTCACCCAGGCCGGCATCGCCGCGGGCGGCACCGCGCGCGCCGAGTCCATCGCGGTCGAGCAGGCGATCGCGACCGGCGAGGAGGAGATCCTCGCGGCCGAGCTCGCGATCGTCGAGCAGTCGCTGACCTTGCGCCGCCTGGCCGGCCTCGCGATCGCGCCCGGGCAGATGCTGCTGTCGTCGTCGGTCGAGCTGGCGATCCCGGGCCGGACCTGGGACGCCGCGGCGCTGCTCGAGGCGACCCTGGCCCACAGCCCCGAGATGGCGCAGCTGCGCGCCCTCGAGGCCAGCGCGACGATCGAGGTCGAGGTCAACGAGCACGGCGTCCTGCCGTCGCTCGATCTGGCGCTCAGCTTCGGGCCGTCGGGCTCCGATGACGATCCCGCCAGCGCCACCGTCAACATGGCGACCTTCGACGACTTCACCGC
>JAYTAJ010000635.1:0-1551 GCA_043737575.1 Myxococcales bacterium
GCGGCGGCGGCGGTGACCGCGAAGCCGACCCGGGCGCCGCCGCCCGGGCGATCGAGCGTCCACGCGGCGCCGCCATGGGCGACCGCGATCCGCGACACCAGCGCGAGGCCGAGGCCGAGACCGCCGCTGGTCGACGGCACGAAGGCGCGAAACGCGTCGGCGTGGCGCTCGGCGCCGAGGCCGGGCCCGGCGTCGTCGACCTCGACCGCGATCTGGTCGCCGCGGCGCTCGACCCGCACCGCGACCACGCCGCCGCCGTGGAGCGCGGCGTTGGTGAGCAGGTTCGCGACCGCGCGGCGATACAGCGTCGGATCGATCGGCGCGCGGGTGGCGCCGTCGGCCGAGATCGCCTCGGGCGCGACCCCGGCCGCGACCGCGACGTCGGCGACCAGCGCCGCGACGTCGACCTCGCGGCGATCGAGCGTGCCGAACTCCAGGCGCGACGACGCCAGGAGCCGCGCCACCAGATCGTCGAGTAACAGCACCTCCTGCTCGAGCTGATCGAGCGCCGGCCGCATCGCGGTCGGATCGACGCCGTCACGCGCGGTCTCGATCAGCACGCGCATGTGGCCGAGCGGCGTGCGCAGCTCGTGGGACACCGCGGCGAGCAGCTGGCGCTGATCGGACAGCTGGCGCTGGATCTTCTCCGCCATCTCGTTGAGCGCGACCGCGAGCACGCGCATCTCGCCGCCGTGGCGGCCGATCGCGACCCGGGTGTCGAGCTTGCCGTCGCCGATGTCGCGCGCCGCCTTGATCGTCACGATCAGCGGCCGGGCGATGCGCCACGCCAGGCCGCCCGCGGCCATCCAGCCGATCAACAGCAGCACCGCGACCTTCCACCACCGCAGCTCGCCGGCCTCGGCCCGCGCGCCGAACCACGCGCCCGCGCACATCGCGAGGCCGAAGCCGAGGAAGATGCGCAGCCGCATCTGCGCCTGCAGCCACCACGGCCCGCGCTGGTGCCAGCGATGCGCGTGGTGCTCGTGGTGCTGGCGCCGCCACAGCTCGCGCTCGGCGCGCCACTCGGCGCGCCACTTGGCGCGGGCCGCGCGTCGACGATCGCGGCCCTCGGTCACGCGTCCTCGCGGGCGCGGGCCAGGGTGTAGCCGACGCCGCGCACGGTGCGGATGCGCGCCGCGGCCTCGTCGCCGAGCTTCTTGCGCAGCCGCGAGATGTGGACGTCGACCGCGCGCTCGTTGACGGTGGCGTCGCCGCGCCCGGCCAGCTCGAGCAGCGCGGTCCGCGGCACCACGCGACCGGCGCGGCGCAACAGCACCACCAGCAGATCGAGCTCGAGGCCGGTCAGCTCGACCGACACGCCGTCGACCCACGCCTCGCGGGCGCCGACGTCGACCGCGATGCCGGCCGCGGTCAGGCGCTCGGCCATGGTGTCAGGCGCGGCCCGCCGCACCACCGCGCGCAGCCGCGCCAGGAGCTCGCGCGGCGAGAACGGCTTGGCGACGTAGTCGTCGGCGCCGAGCTCGAGGCCGACCACGCGATCGGACTCGTCGCCACGCGCGGTCAGCATGATCACGGGCACGCGGTGACCGG
>JAYTAJ010000636.1:0-3750 GCA_043737575.1 Myxococcales bacterium
CAACGAGCGCGCGGTGCGGGTCGTACGCGCGGTGATCGCGGCGAGCCATCGCGACGACTTCCGCGTCGTGGAGTTCAACGTGCTCGGCAATCACGTCCACCTTCTCATCGAGGCCAGCGATCAGCGGGCGCTGACGCGGGGGATGCAGCGGCTGGGGATCGGGCTCGCGCGACGGTTGAATGCGCTGCGCGGTCGGTGCGGCGCGCTGTTTGCGGAGCGCTACCACGCGCGGGCGCTGCGATCGCCGCGCGAGGTCCGCAACGTCGTGCGCTACGTGCTGCTGAATGCGCGGCACCACGCCGCCGAGCGCGGCGAGCGGCTCGCGCGCACGTGGATCGATCCGTTCTCCAGCGCGCCGTGGTTCGATGGCTGGCGCGCGCCCATCTGTCACGACGCCGACTGGCTGCGCGCGCTGCTCCGTGGGCCCTGCCCGACCGCGCCGCCGCGGACGTGGCTGCTCGCGACCGGATGGCGCCGCCATGGGCTCCTCGCCTTCGACGACATCCCCGGTCACGCCGCGGCGATGGCCTCGATCTCGAGCAACCAGGCCGCGCCGTAGCTGCCGGTGATGACGATCGTCACCGCGGGCGATCGATCGCCGAGCACCGCGGGTCGCAGCCCCGCGCTCTCCTTCACGTAGCGACGGTCGGACAGAAGCTGGTCGAGCTGTCGGGCGCCGACATCGCCGAGATCAACCGCGTCCGCGATCAGGACAAGGCGCCGTCGTGATCACGGCGTCGCGCGCGGCTGGCGCAGGAAGTAGGCACCCGCGATCGCGAAGCAGGTCGTGCACAGGATGCTGGTCGCGTAGGAGAAGTAGCGGAAGAACTCGAGCATCGACATGTCGGCCTGGCCGAAGGTCTTGTACATGACGATCGCGACCGAGCCGCCGTAGGCGACGGCGTCGCTGACGTAGATCAGGAACACCGCGGTCGCCACCACGCCGAGCGTGGCGATCGTGCGATCGAACAGCACGCAGCCGTACGGCACGTAGCCGAGGTAGAGCCCGAGGCCGACCAGCGTCATCCACGCCGACGGGCCGATGACGTGCAGATCGAACAGCAGCGTCGCGACGCCGACGAGCGCGCTGCCCGCGCCCATGATGACGTACGTGTAGAGCAGGCCGCGGCGGTTGTCCTTCACGAGGAACAGCATCCCGAGCACGACCATCACCGACAGCGCGATCGGCAGCTCGGTGCGCGTGAAGTTGATCGCGGTGGCGTCGGTGCCCAGGTCGGCCCAGATCTCGGCGGCGTAGTTGTCGCGGAAGTCGCGGTAGCCGGTCAGGAACAGATAGACGGTGACGAGCAGGAGCAACCCGGGCAGGTAGCGGCGCAGGAAGCGCTTGCGCTCGTCGCCGTCCATCGGCTCGCGCTCGGTGCGCGCCGCGACGTCGGCCGCGGTCGGCGGCGGGATCATCGACAGCGCCCACACCGCGAGGAAGAACACCGGCAGGAACAGCGCGCCCGTGACCGCGGGCATCCACGCCTCGCTGACGCCGCGGCCGAGCAGGTCGGCGCCGATCTGCTTCACCTGCCCGCTCGCGACCACGTACGCGCACGACAGGCCAGCGCCGAGGATCTCCGACGTGCGGCGGCCCTCGAGGAAGCTGAAGACCACCCCCCACACCGTGCCGAGCGGCAGGCCGTTCACGAACAGCGCGACGACCTGGCCGCCGGGCGGCAGCACCGCGAACAAGAGCAGCGCCGACTCGGCCCAGACGATCAGCAGCACCAGCGCCCACGCCCGCTGCCCCGGCCGCATCTCGGAGTTGATCTTGACGCCGATCATCTTCGACAGCGCGTAGCCGCACAGCTGACCGATCACCAGCGCCGCCTTGAGATCGATCGGCCCCAGCGTCTGCCCCGCGTAGGTCGCCGCGGCGAACGGCTTGCGGAAGCTGTACATCGCGAAGTACGTCGTGAACGCGGCGACCACCGCGTAGACCGTGAGCACGCTCGTCGGTCGCGCCGCCAGCCACCGCGTGACGCGCGCGCTCATGGCGGGCTCCGATACGCGGTCGCGCGCCACAGCGGCGCGACCACCACCGCGGCGGCGAGCGCGCACCCGGCCCAGAACCACAGCGCCACCTGCCAGTCGTAGTGATGCACCAGATCGCCCGTGATGCGATCGCCGGCCGCGGCGCCGAGGTAGCCGAAGAAGTTCACGAAGCCGACCGCCGCCGCCTCGGTGCCCGGCCGCGCCAGATCGACCGGCGCGGTGCCGACCAAGAGCACCTGCGGCCCGAAGATCAAGGCGCCGATCACCGCCAGCGTCACGATCGACAGCACCAGCTGGGTCCGCACGATCGCGTCGTAGGCGATCACCAGGCCGCACAGCACCACCAGCATCCCGACGATCACCGGCACCCGGCGGCCGCCGAAGAAGCGATCGGTCGCCCAGCCCGACAGCAGCGTCCCGGCGATGCCGCCGAGCGGCAGCACCGAGTACTTCAGCGCCGCGACGCCGATGCCGCCCGGCTGCACCTCCTTCAGGTGCGCGACGCCCCAGTCGAGGAAGCCGAACCGACACGCGTTGATCAAGCCGAGCGCGAGCGCCAGCAACCACAGCCGCGGGTTGCCGAGCGTCTGGCCGATGTTGTGCAGCCACGAGCCGCGCGGCCGCGTCGCGTGGGCCCGCGCGATCGGCGCCGCCGCGTCGGGCTTCTCCTCGAGCATGATCAGCAGGTGGATCGACGACGCGATCAGCACGCCGGCCGGGACGAACAGCGCGCCGCGCCAGCCGAACCGATCGGCGGCCCAGCCCGCGAGCACGAACGTCAGCGCGCCCGCCAGCTGATAGCCGGTGCCGATGATCGCGATCGCGCGGCCGCGGCGATCGGGCGCGAACCAGGTCGCGGCGACGCGCATCGTCGGCGACCACCCGAGCGACTGGAAGTAGCCGTTGATCGCCCAGACGTAGAGCAGCGTGTAGAAGCCGGTCGACAGCCCGAAGACGATCGTAAAGCCGGCCGAGCCGAGCAGCCCGATCGCGAGCAACACCCGCGCGCTGACCCGCTCGGCGATCTGGCCGTTGAGCAGCTGGCCGACGCCGTAGGTCAGCTTGAAGGCGGCGAGGATCGAGCCGATCTCGGTCTTGGTGAAGTGCAGCTCTTCGGCGAGGCCCGGCACCGCGACCGCGAGGTTGCTGCGGCAGAAGTAGTAGGTGCCGTAGGTCAGCCACAGCACCCACAGCACGCGCGCCTCGGCACCGTAGAACCGCCGATCACCGTCGGCGCGGGTCGCGTCGTGCATCGCGCCGCAGTGTAACCCCGCGGTTGCCAGCGCGGTGCGGTTCGGCTAGCTTCCGCGCCCATGGCCATCGAACGAACCTTCTCGATCATCAAGCCCGACGCCGTCGCCAAGAACGTGATCGGCGGTGTCACCGCCAAGCTCGAGGCCGCCGGCCTCCGCATCATCGCGTCGAAGATGGTCCGCCTCACCCAGGCCCAGGCCCAGGCGTTCTACGCGGTCCACAAGGAGCGCAAGTTCTACGGCGATCTCGTGACCTTCATGACCGAGGGGCCGGTCGTGGTCCAGGTGCTCGAGGGCGAGAACGCGGTCGCCGCGAACCGCGCCGTCATGGGCGCGACCAACCCCGAGAACGCCGAGGCCGGGACGATCCGCAAGGAGTTCGCGACCAACATCGAGCGCAACGCGGTCCACGGCTCCGACGCGGCCGAGACCGCGAAGGAAGAGATCGCGTTCTTCTTCTCGACCGCCGAGCTCGCGGCCCTCGCCCGCTGAATTT
>JAYTAJ010000637.1:0-3750 GCA_043737575.1 Myxococcales bacterium
CGCGGCGTGGGTCGGCTGCGGCGCGGTCGCCGCCGCCGCGAGCTGATCGGCGATCACCGCGAGGCGCTGCAGGTACGGCCGCGCGTCGATGCCGCTGCCGTGGGCGACGCGCTTGTCCAGCTCGCGCGGCGCGGTGGCCTTGACCTTGGACGGCGAAGGCGGCGGCGCTGCCGATCGCTCGCGGCGCGACTCCTCGGCCGGCGGCGCCGCGAACGGCAGGCTGTCGTCCTTGGTCGGCACCGAGCCGTCGTCGGCCTTGGCGCGACCGCCGAAGCCGCCGCCGAAGCCCGGTCCCATCGACGCCGCGGCGCTGGGCGACATCGGAACCGGCATCGACGGCATCCCGAGCGAGGGGACCGCTTGCGGCGCGTGGACCCGGCCGGTCGGCGCGCCGCCCGGGCGCGACATCGGCATCCCGGGCGGCATCCCGGGCGGGCCGCCGACCTGGTTCCACCCGGCCGGGGCCTCGACCGGCTGGATGATCGCGCGCGGCGCGGCGCCGCGGTTCGCGATCTCGCTGCGATCGATCGCGACGAACGCGGTGAAGCGCGACAGCACGCGGTGGCGCAAGGACGTCGCGACGATGCGGCGCTCGAGCTCGGGGGCGGCGCCGCCCGCGGCGTAGCGATCCTCGAGATCGCGGATGTGGGCGCGGGCCCAGGCCGCCTCGAGGTTGACGCCCGGCCGCGCCGCGGCGATCGCGACCTGGGTCGAGATCGTGGTGCCCGCGGGCAGGCGGCCCTCGACCTCGATCGTCTGTCCGGGAACCGGACGTCCAGGCCAGCGCAGGTACGCGGTGACCGGCGCGCCCGCGAACACCGCGGGCAAGCGCTGCGGCGCCTGGCTGGCGGCGTCGAGGCCGGCGCCGCGGATCGCCAGGTGGGTCACGATCGGCGTCGCGATGCGGCGGTGGATCTTGCCCATGACCTCGTCGAGGCGATCCTCGGACTCGACCAGCTCGCAGGCGCCGCCGCCGAGCCCGGCCAGGCGGCGCAGGAATCCGGCGTTGACTGCCTGATCGATCCCGAGCGTGAACACCCGGACGTGGTCGATGCCGCCGCCGAGCCGCTGCAGGATCTGATCTTCGTTGCCGACCTGGCCGTCGGTGATGAGCACCAGCACCTGATCGCGCTCGGGCCGCGGCCGCAGCGCGCCGAGCGCCATCGTCAACGGCGCCGCCAGCTCGGTGCCGCCGCGGGCCTCGACGCCGGCGAGGAACTCGACGGCGCGGAACCGGTTGCGATCGGTCGCGGGCATCGACGCGGCGCCGAGGCCGGGCGGGGTGTCGACCCGGTTGTCGAACGCGAGCACGGTGAAGCCGTCGCGGGCGGTGAGGCTGTCGACGATGCGGGCCGCGGCGCGACGGGCCGCGACCATCTTCCAGCCGCCCATCGAGCCCGATCGATCGAGGACGATCACGACATCGCGCGGCCGACCGCCCGCGGCGCTCGCGACCGGCGGCACGATCGTGACCGCGACGGTGGCGCCGAGGCCGTCGGCGTCGGGCGACCACACCGCGCTCGAGCACAGCTCGGCGCCGCCGATCTGCCAGCGCACGATCAGATCGCGATCGAGACGTTGCCCCGGGTGCAGCGCGATCTGCCAGGTGGTGCCGTCGAACCGACCCTCGAGCTCGGCGAGGTTGGCGCGGAGCTGCGCGAGCGGCAGGCCGCCGCCGTCGATCGCGATCCGCACGCCGAGCCGGACCGGGTTGGGCATGCCGGGCAGGAGCACGGGCGGCGAGATCCGCGACGCGTCGGGGACCTGATCGGTGTCGAGGGCGATGCCGAGGCCGGCCTGATCACCGGGCAGCGGCGCGCCCGGGATGTAGCGAGGCGCGACCACCAGCGGGAACATCCACGTGACCTCGCCGTCGTCGACCGCGAGCGGGCCCGACAGCGCGAGCAGGATCGTCGCGACCTCGCCCGGCATCAGGTTGCCGACCCGCAGCGAGAACACGCCTGACCGATCCTCCTCGGCGATCGCGGCGCGGTGGCCGGTCGCCAGCGCCTGCTCGTAGGCGGCGCGAGCCTGGCCGCGCTCGTCGAGCTGACCCTCGATCACGCGGTCGCCGACCTGCATGCGGAAGCGCGACACCGCGGCGCGATCGGGCAGCGGGAAGACGTACGTCGCCTCGATCGCCTCGTGCAGGTGGTTGACGAAGGTCTGGCGCACCTCGGTCGTCACCTCGAGGCCGACGATGCGAACGTCGACGTCGACGGCGGCCAGCGGCAGCCGGCCGCGCGCGGTCTCGAGGCATCCCCAGCCGCGCTCGGCGCGGTCGTAGGTCAGGGCGTGGTCGACGGTCATCGGGAACATGGGTCCTCCAGGGTGTTACTCAGACGAGGTCGCGGTCGACGAGGTGGGCGAGCAGGGGCGCGCTGGCGATGCGCAGCGCGAGGATGTCGGCGTCGGTGATCGGCCGGCTCGGCGTGAACGTGACGCGGACGCCATCGCCGAGGTCGAGCTCGATGCGGACCGCGGGCGCGACCAAGGACGGCGGGCGCGCGACCGCCTCGGTGGGTGCGGCGCTGGCGGGCGCGGTCTTCCAGAAGCCGGCGCGCGTCGCGGCGCGCGGCGCGGGCGCGAGCGCGATGCCCGACCAGGTCGCGAGGGCGGCGTCGTCGAGCGCGGGCAGCTCGTGCTGGATCGCGGCGAGCGACTTGCCGCGGCCCTGCATGCGCTTGATCGCGATCAGCTGGGCGAGGTGGCGCGGGCCGTACAGCGCGGTGCGGCCGCGCATCGCGGGTCGATCGAGCAGGCCGAGCGTCGTGTAGTAGCGGACCGCGCGCTCGTCGGGCACCGCGCGGATCCGGCCGCTGTCGGGAGCGTCGTCGCGGCCCAGGGCGCGCCCGACGCGCTCGGTCAGCTCGGCGATGGTCCACGACGGTGCGGTCACATGCTGTCATATAACACTGTCATATAGCAGTGTCAAGGCCATCGTCGGCGTGCGATGCTCGGGGTGATGTCGGACCGACCGATGCACACCGTTCCCGGGCTGTTCGATCGACTCACCCAGATCTACGCGGCGGGGGAGCAGGCGCTCAACGAGCAGCGCTTCGCCGACGCGGTGGCGCTGTTCAGCGAGGGCATCTCCCTCGACGATCACTTCCGCCAGCGCTACGTGACGATGTACGCGCACCGGGCCTTCGCCAAGCAGCGGCTCGGCGACGCGATGGGCGCGATCCCCGACTACGGCAGGGCGATCGATCTGGAGCCGCCGACCAACCAGGCTCAGTACCACTTCCACCGCGGCATGTGCTTCGAGCAGATCGGCGGCCACGACGAGCACGCGGTCGTCGACTACGGCAAGGCGATCGCGCTCTACCCCGATCACCCGGGGCCGTTCCACCTGCGCGGCAAGCTCTACGCGGGCGACCTGGCGCGCTACGACGAGGCGATCGCCGACTTCGATCGGCTGCTGGCGCTGCGCCCGCACCCCGAGGGCTACCAGCTGCGCGGCTTCTCCAAGCTCAACCTCGGCCGCGGCGCCGACGCGATCCCCGATCTGATCGAGTCGAACCGCCTCGCGCCCGACGTCTACACCGACTACCTCCTGGCGTGGGCCGGTGCGATCGCGCCCGACGACGAGCTGTTCTTCCGCTCGATGGAGGCGGTGCTGCGCGCCGATCCCAGCTACCGGCCGTACTTTGCCGACAACGACGACTACGCGCGCTTCCGCGGCCACCCGCGGTTCCATCATCTGCTGGGTTGATGCGGCGCGCGCTCGGGGCGATCGCGTTCGTCGTG
>JAYTAJ010000638.1:0-3745 GCA_043737575.1 Myxococcales bacterium
AGCTCGGCGTGGGCGCCGAACTTGTCGGCATGGACACCGAACACGCGGTCGCCGACCCGGAACTCGGTGACCGCCGAGCCGACCGCCTCGACCTGGCCCGCCACCTCGGTGCCGAGGATGGTCCTCCGAGGCCGGAGCAGCCCCTGGAACAAGCGCACGATGAACGGCTCGGGCTTGCGAAACGCGCAGTCGGTGCGGTTGACGGTCGTGGCGTGGACCCTGATGAGGACGTCGTGGGGGCCCGGAGTCGGTGGCTCCACGTCCTCGACCTGCAGCACCTCGGGCGATCCGTACTTCCGGTAGACGATGGCTTTCATCGGGGTCATGTTAGTGTGCAATTCACACGAATAAAGTCAATCTCGCAGCCGCGTGATCAGCGCTTGCTCGGCGGCCATGATCGCCTGGCTCGTCAGCACGAAGCGCTTGCGCGGCGAGCCCTCCGCGGTCCACGCGAAGCCACGCCACAGCGCCAGGCTCGCCGCCGTCGTCGGCAGCCCCTCGAGCCGCAGCAGATCGCACGCGTACGCCACCAGCGCGATCGCGTCGCGCAGCGCCGGCTCGTCGACGATCGCCTCGATCTGCGCGGCGCCGATGGCGACCTCCGCCCACCGCCCGCTCGATCGCATCCCGGTTCAGCATCGTCGGAGTGTCCCTCACCCCGGGCGCGCGCGCCTCACCACCGCGGTGAGGAGGAAGCCGCGTGAGGTCCGTCTCGTACAACGGGCATGCTCAAGCAGGATCACGCGCGCGGTGCTGACGACGGTGGCGCCGCGTCCGACGGGGTCACGCCCGGACGCGCCTCGACCCGCGCGATCCAGCGCAAGGCGTCGGGCGGCGCGCCGCTGCCCGCGGCGCCGCGCGCCCAGATGGAGGCCAGCCTCGGCACCGACCTCGGCGCGGTGCGCGTCCACGACGACACCGCGTCGCACGCCGCGGCGGCGGGCCTCCACGCCAACGCGTACACCACGGGCAGCGACATCCACTTCGCCGAAGGCACGTACGCGCCCGACGATCCGTTCGGCCTGCACCTGCTCGCCCACGAGGTCGCGCACACGGTGCAGCAAGGCGGCGGCCACGAGGGCGTGCAGCGGCAGCTCGCGGTCGGCGCGTCCACCGACGGCGCGGAGCTCGAGGCCGACCGCTTCGCCGATCACATCGTCCACGGCACCGACCAGCCCGCGCTGTCTCCCACGGGCCTCAGCATCCAGCGGCAGGAAGCGACGGGCACGCCCTCGCCCGCCGAGACGCCGACGGCGACCGCGGATCCCAATCAGGCCTTCTACGCCGAGGTGTCGGCGGTGGTCGCCGCCATGCTCGCGGAGTACCAGGCGCTCGCCATCACGGTGCCGATCGCACCTCCCGCCGCGGCCGCCGAGACCGCGACCCCCGACGCCACAGCGACCGCCACGGCCACGGCGACGCCCGACGGTGCGGCTGCGGCCACGGCGACCGCCACCGCCACGCCGACCGCCACGCCGACCGCGGTCGTGGAGAACACCACCGCGTACGTCGACGTGCCGTACTGGAACAACAACTACCCCAAGCACAACACCGATCAGGCCACGGGCGACGTCCCGCCCGACGCCTACTGGAGCGCCAACGACGGCATCGACGACGCCAGCACCGCCGAGGACGACGGCAGCTTTCGGCGCACCGCGATCCGCGCGTACGACGGCGCCGTGCCCGCCGATCACGAGACCCGCGACGATCACTTTCACACCGTGCAGAACGACAACGCGATGGTCGCCAAGGGCTCGCCCGCGGACATCCGGCTCCTGCTCGAGACCGCCATCGCGAATCACGTCATCGCCCCGCCGACGATCCCGGGCACGAATGCAGGGCAGTGGGCGACCGCGTGGAAGAACACCCTCCAGGACTGGATGGCGAAGGCAGGTGTCGGCGTCGACTGCAGCGGCCTCGTGTACTCCACGCTGCGCGCCATCCAGCAGCGCGTGACCGGGGCGCGCACCAGCGGCGACGCGGGCACCAACGGCATCCTCGACGCCGCGACCGCCAGCGGCGCCGACGTGCCGATGTTCGGGAGCATGGGCACGCCGGTCACCAACTGGTTCACCATCCAGCCCGGCGACACCATGACCATCCCGGGCCACGTCCGCATCGTCATGACCGTCGAGGAGCGCACCGACACGCTCATCCGCTTCACGACCTCCGAGTCCACCCCCAACCCCAGCGCCGAGCCCGGCAGTGACACCTACGAAGGCCCGCGCTGGCACGAGTGGATCTACCAGGTCACCCCCGACGGCGTGGTCCGCCAGCAGCGCTACGTCCCGGGCGGACCGCTGTCGGCGTGGGACGAGAACCCCGACAACATCATCATCAGCAGCCACATCGCGCCACCGAGCTGACCGCGACGCTCGCCGTCGCGACGCCAGCGATCGTCACCGCGGTCGGCGTCGGCCGATCGTAGGTCACGGCTCGGAGCGGCCCGGGCCTTCGCGGTCGCGCTGATAGTGTCGCGCGACATCGAACCGCGGCAGCCACGCCTCGCGGCGGATGACCCAGCTCTCGTACGTCGGCCGCAGCTGGCTCGGCTCGTCGAGGCAGCCGAGGTGCACCTCGATCTCGTCGTCGGTGCGGCCGAACAGCGACGAGCCGCACGCGGGACAGAAGTGCCGGCCGCGGTACGCCGCCGTCGCGCCGCTGACCGTGACCGCGTCGACCGGGAAGATCGCGGAGGCGTGGAACACCGCGCCATGGTGCTTGCGGCAATCGAGGCAGTGGCAGATGCCGACGCGGTACGGCGCGCCCGCGAGCGCGATGCGCACGGCGCCGCACAGGCAGCCGCCCGCGAGGTTCAGATCGCTCATCCGTCATCGTTGCGTCGCGCCTGCGCGCGGTCAAGCCCGCCCACGCGGGCGCTAGATCGCGCCGATGCGAACCGCTTCCTGCTCGTGCGGACAGTTGAAGGTGAGCTGCGACGGCGAGCCGATCCGGATCTCGATGTGCCACTGCCTCGCGTGCCAGCGACGCTCCGGCAGCGCCTTCGCCATCCAGGCGCGCTGGCCCGCCGATCGCGTGACGATCGAGGGCCACGCCCAGTCGTACGTGCGCGTCGGCGACGAAGGCAGCGCCGCCACGTTCCGCTTCTGCCCGACCTGCGGCGCCACCGTCTACTACGACAACGACACCATGCCCGGCGTGATCGCCGTCCCCGTCGGCGCGTTCGCCGACCCGACCTTCCCGCCGCGCGTCTCGGTCTACGGCGTGCGGCGCCACCCGTGGGTCACCGTGCCGGGACTCGCGATCGAGGAGCTCGACTAGCGCGGCGCGGTTCGCGCTTGGCGACGCCGCGCGCAGGGCTACGGTCGTGCATGGACGATCGCGCCGCCGCACAGGTGCCCACGCGGGACGAGCTCAACGCCCTCCCCGGCCCCACGCTCATCGAGTTCGGCGCGCGGAGCTGCGGCCACTGCCAGGCCGCCCAGCCGGTCATCGCCGAGGCGCTCGCCGATCGTCCGCAGCTCCGCCACCTGACGATCGAGGACGGCAAGGGCCGTCCCCTCGGACGATCGTTCCGGGTGCTGCTGTGGCCGACGCTGATCTTCTTCGCCGACGGCCGCGAGGTCGCGCGCCTGGTCCGCCCCACGTCGACGTCCGCGATCCGCGCCAAGCTCGCCACGCTCCCGCACGGCTGACAGGATCCCGAGGCTCCGCCGCGGCGACCGCTTCCGGTCACCGCACCAGGCCCTCTCACCGTTCCCCATCCGAGTCGTTGGCGCGCACG
>JAYTAJ010000639.1:0-3745 GCA_043737575.1 Myxococcales bacterium
CGAGCAGCGCCGCCAGCTCGGCGTCGGTCAGCGGCGCGCCGTCGAGCGCGACCGCGGTGCGAAAGTCGAGCAGCGCGTCGGTGCCGAGGCCCCCGGGCGGCTTGGCGCCGACCGTCGCGGTCGCCTGCGGTCGCGCCGGCCGCGCCCCGCCCCACCCGACCGGCATCCGGATCACCACACCCGCGGCCTCGAGCAGCGGCGCGTCGTGCAGCAGCCGCAGCGCGTCGGCCGGGGTCCAGCGCAGCGGGTGGAAGATCTCCTCGCTGTCGATCATCTCGGCGAGCCACGGGCACGACTCGGCGGCGCGGCGCACCGGCGTCAGCAGCGCGAGCAGCTGCGCCCGATCGCCGAGGTACTGCTGCAGCGCCTGCCCCAGCGGCACGTGCTGCGCCCGCGCCTTCGCGGTCAGGCGCGTCGTGTAGGTCGCGAGGAACGCGAACGGCGCCTCGTCGTCGCCGCGGTTCTCGGCGAGATTGAAATGCACGCGGCCGACCAGGTGCCAGCCCGGATGCCGACTCGCGAGAAACCCCGCGACCGTGCCGCCCGCGTCCCCGACCGCCGCCGCGAACGCGCGATCGAGCGCGCGCCACTGCGCGTCCAGCACCCGCGCGTCGAGATACTCCCCGCCGATCATCGGCGGCGCCCGCCGCGCGATCGGCGCCAGCACCGCCTCGTCGGGCGGCGCGATCGTCGCCACCGCCGCGCCCTCGCCGCGCGCGCACACCGCCGCGACGTAGCGCGCCGCCAGATCGCGCCAGAACCCGATCGCCGCGGGCAGCGCCGTCGTCACCTCCGCCGTCCCGAGCTGCACCAGCCCCGCCCCACTCCCCTGGGCGAACGCCGCCACGATCCGTTCCGGCACCTCGACGCCATCCTCCGTCGCGCGCAGGTGTAGCGCCCCCGCGGGCGTGAGCACGATCGAATGCCGCGCGGCCATCAACGGCGCGGACGATAGCCTACTCGGGAAACGGATCGGGATACGGGCGCGCCTGCTTCACGTACAGCGCGGGGCGCTGGCCGGGTGCGGCCTCGTCGTCGAACTTGAAGTCGACCTCGAGGCCGTACCAGCCGTTGTTGCCGGCGGCGGGACCGTAGGCGGCGGAGAAGCGGGTGCGGATCGCGGCCAGCGCGAGGCCGAGATCGTGGAGCTGCGTCGCGTCGAGGACGGTGGTGCCGGCCGCGATGATCGACGAGTGCGCGAGGTACGAGACGGGCTGGTTGGGCTGATCGAAGTAGTAGAGGAGCTGATCGCTCTGCACCCCGGGCGGCGGCGCGACGACCTCGAAGTTGCCGCCGAACTGCACGTTCACGTAGAAGGCGGGATCGAGGCCGCTCGAGTCGAACGGATTGGCGGTGACGGCGACGCCGTTGGCCTCCTCGCTCTCGAAGTTGGGATGCACCAGCACCGCCATGCCGACCGAGGTGTGGGCGACGCGGTAGTAGGCGCGCTCCTCGAACGTGCGGAACAGCCAGACGTCGGCCCAGACGTTCTTCACCGCGTCGGCCAGGTCGGCGAGGTCGGCGGTGCGCCCCGAGTACGAGTTGTAGCAACCGGCGCACGGGAAGCCGTCGAGGTCCTCGCTGTTGCTGCTGCTGCGGAAGCGCAGCTTCACGATGCCGGGAAACTGCGCGACCTTGGCGACCAGCGCGGTCACGAACCCGCTGTCGAGCGGCGCCGCGATCATGTCGGCGTGCAGCGCGCGCAGCGCGGCGTCGCGCGTGGCGGGGTCGGTGGTGAACTGCGGATCGGCGAGCAGCGCGTCGACGCGGGCGTAGAAGCCGCCGGCCTGCATGAACTGATCGTAGTAGTAGATCGGGATCACGAAGCCGTTCTTCACCGGCACGCCAGGCGTGCGGTACAGGATCGAGTAGTTCGCGGCCTTGCCGCCGAACGCCCGCAGCGAGGTCCGGATCGCGTCGAGTAGCGTCGCGCCACCGGTCGGCTCGGGCGTGACGTCGGCGATGTCGGTGAGGGTCGTGACGGCGAGGTTGGCGGCGGGCAGCGTGATCGGCGGCGGCGCGTGGGCGGCCCACCACGCCTCGGCCTCGGCCTGGCTCTGCGGCTCGACGGTCCAGGCGTCGCCGGTCACGGTGAGCTTGGCGAGCTGGCCCTCGAGCGCGCGCAGCTGCGGGTTGGTCTGGGCGCCGCGCAGCCCCATGTTCGGGTTGCGCCGCGCCCGCGACAGCACGTTGATGTGCGACAGCGGAGTCTGGAACTCCTCGGTGATGATGCCCTGCACGACCGAGATGTCGTTGGGCGCGACGTCGAGCACGACGATGTCCTGGTACGACAGGTACTCGGTGGCGAGCGCGGCGGCGGTGGTGAACTTGATGCGGCCGACCGCCACGCCGAGCGACAGCGGCTGGTAGTCGATGCCGGCGTACAGCTCGTCGGTGCCGACCACGGGGACGTGGGCGGGCAAGGTCGCGGCGACCGCGGCCAGCGCCTCCGACGTCGGGTGGAACGCGAGCTCGGGGCCGACGTACGACGCGTGCTTCACGGTCAGGAACAGCCGCTCGATCATCGCGGCCGACGCGGTGTCGTAGGGCGACAGCTCGAGGACCCAGCGCTGCGGCTGCTCGTAGTACGTCAGCGCGGCGAGGACGAAGCGGCGCTCGGGCGAGAAGTACTGCGTGGTGTTGAAGTCGGCGAGCGAGCCGACGATCGGCAGGCCGTTGCCCGACAGGTGGGTCGACACGAAGTCGTAGTGGATCGGAAAGCGGACGCTGTGCTGGAAGTACAGCGCGTCGCCGCCGGCCTGATCGAGCACGACCTTGGTCGAGCGCGCACCCGGCAGCGTGGTGTCGAGCGGCGCCGACGCCAGCCGATCGAAGTCGGCGCGGCACACCAGGGTCGACAGCGAGTCGGGTGTCTCGATCGGATCGGTGATCTGACACGGACCCTCGACGACCTGGTGGGCGTCGGGCCCGGCGTCGGCGGGGCCGTCGTCGCCGCCGCACCCGGCCAGCATCAGCGCCAGCGCGACGCGGCGGTACGTCGTGATGGTCATGGCGTCAACGCGAAGCAGTAGAATCCGCCGTAGCCGCCGCCCGAGCCGACGGTGTTGTCGTTGGGGTTGGGCGGACCGGTCTCGACCAGGTTGATGCCGGGCGCGCAGCCCGACTCGTCGAGCGACGAGATCCAGCCGTCGATCGGCCCGCCGAAGCCGCGCGGCCACGAGTGTCCGACCCGCGGACGACCCTCGGCCGAGCTGCCGGTCTTGCCGGTCCAGTCGAGGCACGTCGCCGACCCGCGGTACAGCCGGCCGTCCTCGTCGGAGCCGGTCAGCATGTCGTGGTTGTCGACCTCGGGCTGCGTGGTATCGGGCTGGTGGTTGGGGACCCCGTCCTCGTTCGGGAAGTCGTCGCGGATCGCGGCGTCGCCGTTGCGCGGCCGCAGGAACAACAGGTCGGCCTTGCTCGGCGCGAACACCCGGCCGACCCGGTCGTACCAGGGGCCGTCGCCGATGCGATCGATCGCGTCGACCTGCACGCCGGAGCCGTCGTCGGTGACCGACAGGAACGCGCGCCACTGCTTGGCGCCCGAGCCGGGCATGCTGCGCTCGGCGATGGTCGTGCAGATCTTGTCAGCGCCGCGCAGGCCGGCGCCTGGTCCGGTCTCGCCGAACCGCAGATCGCCGCCGAACCCGTCGGGGCTGCCCGACAGATCGAGCACCACGTCGAGGCTGGTGACGAAGAAGCTGAAGTTGGGCAGCGGCGCGTCGATCGCGGCGTCGGCCACGGG
>JAYTAJ010000640.1:0-1548 GCA_043737575.1 Myxococcales bacterium
CGCGAGGAGGACGAGGGCGCGCCGCATGACGCGCATCCTACGCGCGCGCGATTGGTCCAGCAACCCGACCGTTCACTCCGGCTCGTACAGATAGAAGTAGCCGCGCAGGTTCGAGGCCGACAGCGGCTTGCGCACCTTCCAGCGTCCGCCGAACGCGGGGCCGAACTCGGGGTGCGCGCACAGGAAGCCGCCGCGGAAGTCGCCGAGGCTGCGCCACCAGTCGCCGAGGGCGCCGTACAGGAGCCGGGCGTCGGCGACCTCGAGGCGCTCGCCCCACGGCGGGTTGCACAGCACCAGGCCGCGCGGCGGGACCTCGCCGGCGTCGGCGGCGGCGGCGAGCAGGCGATCGCGGGTGAGGGTCGCGAAGTCGCCGCGGTGCCAGATCACGTCGGCACCGGCGCGGCCGGCGTTGGCGCGCGCGGCGGTCAGCACGTCGAGATCGCGATCGCCGGCGATCACGACCGGCCTGGCATCGGGCCACAGCGGCGGCGCGTCGCCGATCACCGCGGCGCCCCGGGCAGCGAGCACGGCCTCGATCGCGACGGTGCCGGCGCCGCACATCGGATCGACGACCAGAACGCTGCGCGGATCGTAGCGGGCCTCGATCGCCATCACCGCCGCGAGGTGCTCGCGCAGCGGCGCCTCACCGGCCTCGGTGCGCCAGCCGCGGCGGGTCCGGGTGCCGAGCGTGAGATCGAGGCCGACCAGGACGTGGCCGCGATCGTCGAGGCGGGCCACCACCAGCACGTCGGGGCGGTCGGGATCGACCGCGAGCCGCTTGCCGCGGCGGTGGGCGCCGTCGAGGAACGCGTTCTTGATCGCGCCGACGATCTGGCGCTCGCCGGCGGCGAAGTCGCCGACCCGCCGGACCTCGACCGAGATCGTCCGGATCTCGCGATCCCAGCCGCGGCGATCGTCGGCGACATCGGCGGCGAGCTCGTCGTACAGCGGCTCGAGGCGTCGCGCCGCCGACGCGTACAGATCGCGGACCACGCGGGTCGAGGTGCGGTGGTAGGTCAGCGCCGCCGCGGCGATCGCGTCGTCCCACGGGTAGATCAGCTGGCCGGTGCCGTCGCGGCGCGGCCCGTCGGGGCGGCGGCCGGTGGCGCGGCGCGCGACGCGGATCAGCTCCGCCTCCATCGCGCGGTTGGTCTGGGCCGATCCGACCAGGCGGAGCGCGTCGGTGATCATGTCGGGCCGTTCAGCGTGGCGTACAGCCCCGCGTCGAGGAAGAACCGCTTGTGCAGGTACCAGCCGCGGGCGTCGGTGCCGCGCGGGCCCTTGGGCCGGGTGTGGAGATCGCGGCGGACCCAGCGCGCGACGTCGGCGTCCCAGTCGAGCAGGTACCAGGACAACAGCGCCGCGCCCGCGCGATCGGCGGCGCGGCACAACCACAAGACGCGGCGCAGCTTGCCGAGCGGCGACGCGCCCTCCATCGCGACCGCGGGATCCTCGGTGACGCGCCACTGGCCGCGGCGATCGCGCGCGACCGGCACGGTCTTCAGCTCGACCTCGCCGCGCCAGTCGGGCTCGTCGGCGCCGCGCTCG
>JAYTAJ010000641.1:0-3743 GCA_043737575.1 Myxococcales bacterium
GCCACCAGCGCGGTCGCCGCCGCCTTGATCTGGCCGTAGGCGCCAGGCGCGGTGCGCGCGGTCGCCTCGTCGATGCGGCCGGGCGCCGCGACCTCGACGTACTCGGCGGCCGAGCCGAGGTGGATCAGCACCGGGGCGCGGCCGGTCGCGGCGGTCGCGTCGAGCACACGCTGCACCAGCAACAGGTTGGCGGCGAGCTGGGCATCGGGCGCGCCGCCGATCGCGCCGGCGGCGTTGACGATCGCGTCGGGGTTGGCGCGCGCGAGGCGCGCCGCCAGCTCGGCGAAGGGCGCCCGCACCAGATCGAAGCGCGCGCCGTGGTCGAGATCGATCACGCCACACCCCGCGGCGCCGAGCGCGGCGTCGATCGCGCGGCCGAGGAAGCCGCGGCGCCCGAGCACGACGACGGTGGTCATGCCGCGATCACGGCTCGAGGAACCGCGACAGATCGAGCGCGCCGCTCGCCAGATCAGCGTTCACCTGGTCGTAGTCCTCGGGCCGGCCCAGATCGAGCCAGTAGCCGTGGTGGTGAAACACGTTGATCGGCTGGCCGGCGGCGAGCAGCGCCAGCACGAGCTTGTCCAGGCCAAAATTGATGTCGGGCGGGATGAAGTCCAGGATCTCGCGCTTCATCGCGTAGCAGCCCATGCTGCAGTGCAGATCGTAGATCGGCTTCTCGGTGAACGCGGTGACGCGATCGGCGCCGTCGAACTCGATCACGCCGAACTCGCTGCGCAGCCGCCGCTGGCTCAGGCCGATCGTCAACAAGCAGCCGCTGGCGCGGTGGGCCGCGAACAGCGCCGCGAAGTCGAGATCCGACACGATGTCGCCGTTGGCGACCAGGAAGTCGTCGTCGAGCGCCTCGACCAGCCGCAGCGGCCCCATCGTGCCAAGCGGCCGGGTCTCGTGGGTGTAGCCGATCGCGACGCCGAGGTCGGCGCCGTCCCGGTACATCGCCTGGATGATGCTGGCGAACTTGTTGACCGCGATCACGAAGCCGCGGACGCCGTACGAACGCAGCTGATTGATCATCACCGTCAACACCGGCACGCCCGCGATCGGCACCAACGGCTTCGGCAGCACCGAGGTGAACGGTCGGAGTCGCGTACCCTCGCCACCGGCGAGCAGGATGGCCTGCACCGCGTGACTATAGTCTACTTGGATGATCGCCCGCACCGACGCCCCGAGCTTTCTGCCGGCCCTGACCGGCGTGCGCGCGTTCGCCGCGTTCTGGGTGGTCGCGCTGCACCTGACGGTGGTGGTCGCGGCGCTGATCCCCGGCGTCGTCGCCGACGCGATCGTCACGGTCAGCCTGCCCGGCGCCCTCGGCGTCGACGTGTTCTTCGTGCTGTCGGGGTTCATCATCTCGCACAACTACGATCGGATCTTCGCGGGCGGGGTCCGCGCGATCGACCATGGCCGGTTCCTGTGGGCGCGGCTGGCGCGGATCTATCCGGTCCACCTGGTGACGCTCTGCGCGCTGGTGGTCGCGGTGAAGCTCGCGCATGTGCAGCTCGGCGGCGCGGCCGGCGATGATCGGTGGTCGACTCGCACGCTGGTCGAGTGCCTGCTCTTGATCCAGGCCTGGGTCGGTGACGCCGACGCGTGGAACGCGGTGTCGTGGTCGATCAGCGCCGAGTGGTTCGCGTACCTGGCGTTCCCGCTGCTCGCCGGGTTCGCGCGCGCCAGCTGGCGGCGCCTCGGCGAGCCGACGATCTGGATCGTGATCGTCGCGCTCGCCGCGATCCCCGCGGTGCATTGGACGATCGCGGCGCACCTGACCTACCTGCCGTCGCTGCCGCCGCTGCAGATCGCCGCCGAGTTCACCGCCGGCTGCCTCGCGTACCAGGTGTTCGCCGGCGGCGGCGGCCGTCGCGTCCCCGATCCGACCTGGCTGCTCGTCGCGATCGTCGCGGGCGCGAGCGCGCTGCGCTGGGTCGGCGCCGCGCCGTTCTGGGTCGTGCCGCTGGTGCCGCCGATGCTGGTCGGGCTCGCCCACGATCGCGGCCCGCTGGCGCGCGGGCTGGCGCGGCCGGTCGCGATCTACTGGGGCAAGGTCTCCTTCGCGCTCTACATGACGCACTACCTGTGGCTGTGGGTCATGCACTACTTCGTGCCGCTGGCGACCTGGTCGACCCGCGGCCTGGCGATCCGGATCGCGCTGGTGGTCGCGCACCTGGTGCCGATGCTCGTCGTCGCGGCGCTGACGTTCCACCTGATCGAGGAGCCGGCGCGGCGCTACCTGGCGCGCCGGGTACGCAAGCCCGCCGCGTGATCAGCCGGCCGAGCGCAGCGCGCGCAAGAACGCGGCGAGGCGGATCTCGCGCTCCGACGCGCGGAACTCGCGGGCCCGGCGGCGGTTGGCGAGCGCGATCAGGCCGCGGCGCGGCGCGTCGGCGGCGAGCTCGTCGATCAGGTGCGCGAGCTGCGACGCCTCGTCGACGCCGACCCGCTCGGACGGCTCGAGCAGCTCGGGCACCGCGCCGACCTCGGTGGCGATGCACGGCAGCCGCACCGCCATCGCCTCGAGCAACGCCGACGGCATCACCGCGATCCGCGCGGCGGAGACGAACAGATCGCGGGCGCGGAGGAAGCCGCGCACGTCCTTGACCGCGCCGCGGAACGACACCCGAAAGCCGAGGCCGGTCCGGGTCGCCTGGCGCTCGAGGTCCTTGCGCAGCGGCCCGTCGCCGACGACGTCGAGCTTGTGCGGCCGCGCGGTCAGCGCCAGCGCGTCGAGCAACAGATCGAGGCCCTCGTCGACGCGCGCGAAGCCGCCGACCGCCGCCAGGTCCAGCGTGTCGCCGCTGCGGATCGGCGCGGGCGGCGCGTCGAAGATCGCGTCGGGCAGCTCGATCTCGGGGACCGCGACGGTGAACCCGTCGGCGCGCGGCGGAAACTTCGCCTGCAGGTAGGCGGTCGTCACGAACCGACTCGCGACCGCGGCGCCGACCTGCTCGCGCAGCTGCGCGCGCCCGACGGTGCGCCGCACCAGGTTGCCCCCGGGCTCGCCCAGCACCTCGATCGCGAACGGCCGCCGCACCACCCGCAGCGCCTCGCGCAGCGCCGACGCGATCGGCCCGGGTGCCTGTAGCACCACGACGTCGGCGGCGCGCGCGACCCGCAGGCAGGCGCGGCCCAGCGCCAGGCTCCAGCCATCGTCGGCGACCGCGTCGACGGTGACGCCGTCGCGATCGACCCGCACGAAGCCGACCGGGACGCCGCCGCCGCGCACCCGGGCCAGCACGATCACGTGCTCGAACACCCGACGGGCCCGCTCCCAGCCGTCGCCCGGCCGACCGTAGACCCCGTCGGCGCCGCGGACCAGCTCGTCGCGCGCGGCGATCGCGACGATCACGACGCGGTGCCAGTGAACGCGGGCATCGTCGCGTCACCGCCGTGGCTGATGCCGTCGCGGCGGATCACCTTCTGCACCGTCCGCCACAAGATCCGGACGTCGAGCGCGAGCGACGCGTGGTCGACGTACCAGACGTCGAGCGCGAACTTCTCGTCCCACGACAGCGCGTTGCGGCCGTTGATCTGGGCCCAGCCGGTGATGCCCGGCTTGACGTCGTGGCGCCGCGCCTGCGCCGCCGAGTACAGCGGGAGATACTGCATCAGCAGCGGCCGCGGCCCCACCAGGCTCATCTCGCCGATCAGCACGTTCCACAGCTGCGGCAGCTCGTCGAGGCTCCACGCCCGCAGCCGCTGGCCGAGCCGGGTCAGGCGCTCGCCATCGTCGA
>JAYTAJ010000642.1:0-8494 GCA_043737575.1 Myxococcales bacterium
GTCGGATATGCTGGCGCCATGAGGCACTTCGCGATCTGCGTGCTGGCGATCGGATGCAGCGGCGAGCCGTCGACGATCGATGGCGGCGGTGACGACGGCGCCGCGCCCGACGACGGCGGCGCGATCGACGCCCGCATCGTCGACGGTCCGCCGCCCACTGTCGACCGCGCCCTGTGCGATGCGATCAATCAGTACCGCGCCGATCGCGGCCTGGCGCCGATCGCGGTGTCGGCGCGGCTCACCCAGGTCGCGCGCTTCCACGTCGAGGACCTCACCGCCCACGGCACCGGCGCCGCCGGCTGCAACCTCCACAGCTGGTCGGTGGGCGATCCGCGCTGGACCGGCTGCTGCTACACCGCCGATCACGCGCAGGCGCAATGCATGTGGCGCAAGCCGCAAGAGATCGCGGCGTACGCGTCGTCGGGCTACGAGATCGCGGCCGGCGGCGGCGGCGGCATCACGCCCGCACAAGCGGTCGGGCTCTGGGACGGCAGCTCCGGCCACCGCGACGTCGTCCTCAACGCCGGCACCTGGGCCAGCCGCACCTGGCGCGGCCTCGGCTGCGCGATCGAGACCGGCTACGCCGTCGTCTGGTTCGGCGAGCTCGCCGACTGATCCGCGTCACGCCTTGCCGCGCGCGCCGTCCATCCAGTGGACCAGCTCGCGCGCGTGCACCGCGCCGGTTCGCTCCAGCACCGCCGTCCCGCCGCGGAAGATCTTGAAGGCGGGGATGCCGGTGATCGCGAAGCGCTGCGCCAGCGCCGGGTGGCGATCGGTGTCGACCTTCACGACGACGCCGCGGCCCGCCAGATCCTTCGCGGCCCGCGCGACCTCGGGCGCGACCATGCGGCACGGGCCGCACCACGGCGCCCAGAAGTCGACCAGCACGGGCACGGTGGCCTCGGCGATCAGCGCGTCGAACATCGCGGCGTCGGTGATCTCGATCGGCGCGGCGGTCGGCGCCAGCGGATGTTTGCAGCGACCACACTTGCCGGTCTCGGCGAGGTGACGCGGCGCGACGCGGTTCTTGGCGCCACAGCTCGAGCAGGTCGCGATCATCCCGGCACGATGGCCACGCGATCGCGTCTGTCAACGCGCGACGGCGGCGTAGGAACCCGGCCTACGGTCCAGCTCGCGCGTCGCAACGGACTGTTGCCGGGGCCAAGTCGAAGGACGAGCAGAGCTGACGATCGAGATCGAGGCCGAAGCCGTGCTCGCCGAGTGACCGGACGCGCGGGCGCAGGTAGGATGCGCGCTCCGTGGAAGCCGTCATCGCCAAGGCCCGGGTCCTCGTCGAGGCCCTGCCGTTCATCTCGGAGTTTCGCGGCAAGACCGTCGTCGTGAAGATCGGCGGCGTCGCCCTCGAGGATCCGATCCTGCGGGCCCGGTTCGCCGAGGATCTGATCCTGCTCGACTGGGTCGGCATCCACGTCGTCGTCGTCCACGGCGGCGGCAAGCAGATCACGCAGCTGCTCGATCGGCTCGGCCACGTCGCCGAGTTCATCGACGGCCAGCGCGTCACCGACGCCGCCGCGCTCGAGGTGGTCGAGATGGTGCTGGGCGGCTCGCTCAACCAGGAGCTGGTGCGCCTCATCAACTTTCAGGGCGGCGCCGCGGTCGGGCTGACCGGCTGCGACGGCGGCCTCGCCCGCGCCGAGATCCGCCGCCCCGAGCTGGGGCTGGTCGGCGAGATCACCGCGATCGATCGGCTCGCGATCGATCGGCTGCTGTCGGACTTCATCCCGGTCGTCGCGCCGATCGCGACCGGGCCCGACGGCCGCGCGCTCAACGTCAACGCCGACGTGTTCGCGGCGCGGCTGGCCCAGGCCCTCGGCGCCGAAAAGCTGGTGCTGCTCACCGACATCGCCGGCGTGCTCGACGCCAGCGGCACGCTGCTGTCGAGCCTCACCGACGCCCAGGCCCGCGACCTGATCGCGCGCGGCGTGATCCGCGGCGGCATGATCCCGAAGGTCGAGCACGCGCTCGCCGCGCTCGCCGCCGGCGTCGCCAAGATCCACATCATCGACGGGCGGCTCGAGCACGCGCTGCTCCTCGAGATCTTCACGCAGGACGGCGTCGGCACGCAGCTCGTGCCCGCCCCAGGAGCCCCATGACCACGTCGCACACCCAGGCCGATCTCCTCGCGATCGCCGATCGCACGTTCATCAAGAACTACCGCCAGCAGCCGATCGTGCTCGCGCGCGGCGCCGGCTGCGAGCTGTGGGACGTCGCGGGGACGCGCTACCTCGACATGACCGCGGGCATCGCGGTGTGCTGCCTCGGCCACGCCCACCCCGAGCTGACCGAGCGGCTGGTCGCGCAGCTCGGCCGCATCACCCACGTCTCGAACCTGTACTGGAACGATCAGCAGATCCTCGCCGCCGAGGCGATCATCGAGAAGTCGTTCGCCGATCGGCTGTTCTTCTGCAACTCGGGCGCCGAGGCCAACGAGGGCGCGCTCAAGCTGGCGCGGCGCTATCAGCACGTCGTCGCGGGCGCCCCCGAGCGCACGACGATCATCGCCGCGACCGCGAGCTTCCACGGCCGATCGATCGCGACGGTGTCGATCACCGGGCAGGCCAAGTACCGCGAGGGCTTCGGCCCGCTGTTCGAGCCGATCGAGTTCGTGCCGTTCGGCGATCTCGCGGCGGCGCAGGCGGCGATCGCGCGGCCGACCGCGTGCGCGATGATCGTCGAGCCGATCCAGGCCGAGGGCGGCATCCTGGTGCCGGCGCCCGGCTACCTGCGCGGCCTGCGCGAGGCCTGCGACGCCGCCGGCGTGCTGCTGATCTTCGACGAGGTCCAGACCGGCGTCGGGCGGACTGGCCGCTGGTGGGGCCACGACCACGACGGCGTCACGCCCGACGTGATGACGCTGGCGAAGGGCCTCGGCGGCGGCGTGCCGGTCGGCGCGCTGTGCGCGACCGAGCGCGCGGCCCAGGGGCTGACCGCCCAGGCCGGCGGCGCGGTGCCCCACGCGTCGACCTTCGGCGGCAACCCGCTGGCGACCGCGGCGGTCCGCGCGGTGTTCGAGATCCTCGAGCGCGACGGTCTGGTCGCGCGGGCCGCGACGCAGGGCGCGTACCTCGGCGCCAAGCTCGACGCGCTGGTCGCGGCGCGGCCGGAGATCGCCCTCGAGGCTCGAGGCCGCGGCCTCCTGCGCGGCGTCGCGGTCGCGGGCGCGGCGGCGCCGATCATCGCGCGCTGCCGCGAGCTCGGCGTGCTGTTGTCGCTGGCGGGCACCAACGTCGTCCGCTTCGCGCCCGCGTACCTGGTCGACGACGCCCAGCTCGACCTCGCGGTCGCGGTGCTCGATCGCGCGCTCGGCGAGGTCGGCGGCAAGTCATGACCCACTTCTGTAGCCTCGCCGAGCTCGATCGCGCGACCCTGACCGCCTTGCTCGACGCCAGCGCCGCGTGGAAGCGGGCCCGGCCCCACGGCCCGGCGCCGTGGATGGCGGGCCGTCACGTCGCGCTGGTGATGGAGAAGGCGTCGACCCGCACCCGGGTCAGCTTCGAGGTCGCGATCCGCGAGCTCGGCGGCCACGCGACGTTGGTCACCAGCGACGGCAGCCAGCTCGGCCGCGGCGAGCCGATCGAGGACACCGCTCGGGTCTTGTCGCGCTACGTCCACGCGATCGTGTTCCGCACCTTCGGCGCCGAGCGTCTCGATCGCCTGGTCGCGGCGGCGACGGTGCCGGTGATCAACGCGCTGACCGATCGCGAGCACCCGTGTCAGGTCGTCGCCGATCTGCTGACGATCCGCGAGCGCTTCGGCGGCCTCGAGGGCGTGCGGGTCGCGTGGATCGGCGACGGCAACAACATGGCGCTGTCGTGGATCCACGCCGCGAGCGCGCTGGGTCTGCGCCTGACCCTGGCGTGCCCGGTCGGCTACCGGCCGCCGACCGGCGGCGCGACCATCGAGGTCGTCGACGATCCCCGCGCCGCGGCGAAGGACGCCGACGTGATCATGACCGACGTGTGGGCGTCGATGGGGCAGGAGGCCGAGGCCGACGCGCGCGCCGCGGCGTTCGCGGGCTACCTGGTCGACGACGCGCTCATGGACTGCGCGACGCCGCGGGCGATCGTGCTGCACTGCCTGCCGGCCCACCGCGGCGAGGAGCTGTCGGCCGCGGTGATGGACGGGCCGCGCGGCGCCGCGATCTGGGATCAAGCCGAGAATCGCCTGCACACCCACAAGGCCATCCTCGAGCTGGCGATGACGGGAGGCCTCGCGGGGTGAGAGGGCGTGGTAGCGTCGACGGATCGCCATGAGCGTCGTGCCGCACGAGATCCCCGACGTGGGAGCGACCAACCAGCGGCTGCGGCAGAACCCGCGGTTCGATCCGCTGAAGGCTGGGTTCGGCACCGAGGAGTACTTCGTGTGGTCGCGCTTCGACGGCGCGACGACCGTGAAGGATCTGATCCTGATGACCGGCCTCGCGATCGATCGCGCGGTGACGATCGTCCGCCAGCTGCGCCGCGCCGGCGCCATCCTGATGCCGGGCGAGAACGCGCCGCCGACCGACGTCGCGACCGCGCCCGTCGCGTCGTCGCGCACCGCGACGGTGCCGATGCGCCGCATGACGCCGCTCGGCAACCCGGCGCCCACCAGCTCGTCGAGCACCGGCCGCACCACGACCAGCCCGCCGCCGCGCCGCACCACCGACGACCTCGCCATTACCGCGACCGTGCCGACCTGGCCGGCCGCGAGCGCGACCACCGATCAGCCGACCGCGCGCGGCGTCAAGGTCGCGCAGCCGCTGCCGCCGCTCGACGCGCCGACCGCCGCCGAGCGCGCGATGCACGGCGAGCCGGGCGATCTGTCCCTCGACGAGCGGACCCGGGTGCTGGTCGGGCTGCGCCTGGTCGTGGCCGGCGATCCGTGGCAGCTGGTCGGGGTACCGCCCGGCTCCGACAAGCGAGTCATCAAGCGCGCGTTCTTCGAGCGCAGCAAGCTGTTCCATCCCGATCGCTTCTACAGCCGCAAGCTCGGCGTGTGGCACGCCCGGGTCATCGCGGTCTTCGAGGCGATGTCGACCGCGCACGGCGAGCTCATGGATCCTCGCACCGCGCGGCGCGACGAGTCGGGCGCGACCGCGCCGCAGAGCCCGGTCGAGTACGCCGCCGAGCTGTTCGATCGCGCCTGCGTCGCCGAGGTCTCCGGCGAGCTGACCTCGGCCGGCAAGCTGTTCGCCGCCGCGGTCAAGCTCGATCCGCTCGCGCGCTACCTGCGCCGGGCCTCCAGCTGCGCCCTCGGCGTCGGCGAGCTGCAGGCCGCGCTCGACTACGCCCGCAAGGCCACCGTCCTCGAGCCCAGCGATCCGTCGACGGCGCGGACCCTGGCCCGCATCCTCCGCGCCCTCGATCGACTCGACGACGCCGAGGAGGTCCTGGTGATGGCGCTGGCGATGAAGAACGAGAACGACCAGCTCGGCAGCGAGCTCGTCGCCGACCTCGGGCTGGTGCGGGCATCGCTCGCCCGCCGGGGCTGATCGGCGTTTCACGTCCCAAAGCTGGCCATCGCCCCCACAACCCTGCGAAGATCATTCTCCATGGCGACCGACAAGGTCATAGGCATCGATCTCGGCACGACCAACTCGTGCGTGGCGATTGTCGAGAACGGCACGCCCGCGGTCATCCCGAACCGCGGTGGCTACAAGACCACGCCGTCGATGGTCGCGATCGCCGAGAACGGTAAGCGCCTGGTCGGCCACATCGCCAAGCGTCAGGCCATCACCAACGCCGAGAACACGGTCTACGCCGCCAAGCGCCTCATCGGCCGCAAGTGGGGCTCGGCCGCGGTCCGGCAGTCGCTCGAGACCGTGCCGTACCGGATCGTCGAGGGGCCCCACGACGACGTCCGGGTGATGCTGCGCGATCAGGTGTTCTCGGTCCCCGAGATCTCGGCCTACATCCTCCAGGAGATGAAGCTCATCACCGACGAGTATCTCGGTGAGGAGGTGCAGAAGGCGGTCGTCACGGTGCCGGCGTACTTCAACGACGCCCAGCGCCAGGCCACCAAGGACGCCGGCCGGGTCGCCGGCCTCGACGTCATCCGCATCATCAACGAGCCGACCGCCGCGGCCTTGGCCTACGGCTTCGGCAAGAGCATGGAGCGTCGCATCGCGGTCTACGACCTCGGCGGCGGCACCTTCGACATCTCGATCCTCGAGATCGGCAACGGCGTGTTCGAGGTCATCTCGACCGCGGGCGACACCTTCCTCGGCGGCGAGGACTTCGATCGCCGGATCATCGACTGGCTGGTCGCGGGGTTCCAGCGCGAGCACAAGATCGATCTGCGCAAGGACAAGATGGCGCTGCAGCGCCTGAAGGACGTGGCCGAGAAGGCCAAGTGCGAGCTGTCGAGCGTGCGCGAGACCGAGATCAACCTGCCGTTCATCATCTCGACCGGCCGCAACGAGGCGCTGCACCTGCAGGCGACCTTGACCCGCGAGAAGCTCGAGGAGCTGACCGCCGATCTGGTCGAGCGCACCATCGACATCTGCGCCCGCACCCTCGAGGACGCCGAGATCGCGAAGGGCGATCTCGAGGACGTGATCCTGGTCGGCGGCATGACCCGCATGCCGCTGTGTCAGCAGCGGGTCGCCGAGTTCTTCGGGCTCGAGCCCGGCAAGGGCGTCCACCCCGACGAGGTCGTCGCGCTCGGCGCCGCGATCCAGGCCGCCGCGCTCACCGACGACAAGCACGACATCCTCCTCCTCGACGTCACCCCGCACTCGCTCGGGATCATGATCGTCGGTGGTTACTTCCACAAGCTGATCGAGCAGAACACCACGGTCCCGACCTCGAAGTCCCACGTCTTCACGACGGTGAAGGACAGCCAGACCTCGGTGAAGATCCTGGTGCTGCAGGGCGAGAGCGATCGCGCCGAGGAGAACGAGCTGCTCGGCGAGTTCGTGCTGACCGGCCTGCGCCGAGCGCCGCGCGGCGAGGTCGAGATCGAGGTGACGTTCCACATCTCGGCCGACGGCATCGTGTCGGTCACCGCGCGCGATCTCGAGACCGGCCTCGAGCAGTCGATCACCGTCACCGCGACCAGCGGGCTCACCGAGGACGAGCTGCGCAAGATGGTCGACGCCAACAAGGACTACATGGTCGAGGTCCGCTCGGGCCAGGAGCTCGACAAGGCCCGCCACACCGCCGAGAAGATCCTCGACGAGGTCGAGGCGCTGTTCCCGCGGGTCACCGAGATCATCAGCGGCTCCGACTTCGGGCAGGACGCGATCAAGAAGGCGCGCAGCGTGATGGAGCGGGTGCGGGGCGCCATCGCGGCCAAGGACCTGGCGGGGCTCACCGACGGCACCGAGGCGCTGTCGCGGACCCTCAACATGTTCCGCGGCGTGGTGTCGAAGACCGCTGGGTGATCGGGCGCATGACCTCGCCGAAAGCGCGCGCCGAGCTGGAGCGGCTGATCGCCCTCGGCCTCGAGCGGTATCGGCGCGGCGAGGTCGACGGCGCGTTGTCGGCGTGGGAGGCGGCGCTGCAGGCGGTGCCGGGCGACGCTCGCGCCCTCGGCTACGTCGACTACGTGCGCCAGCACTACGACCACCTGAGCGGCGACGCGCCGTCGCCGATCGCCGAGATGCTGGTGCCGTTCGAGCTGGGCGCGACCCGCGACTCCGACGACTACGAGGTCTCGATCACCCGCGCCAAGTCGGAGCCGGATCCGGGCTCGTGGCGCGGCGGCCGGCTGCCGGCGCCCGCGGTCGACGATGGCTGGCCGATCGGCTCCGAGCCCAAGCCGTCGACCGGCGCACCCGACGACGACTACGACAGCATCACGCTCGGCAACGCCGGCCGATCGAACCCGATGATGCCGGTGCCCGCGCCGCCGCCCGACGACTCGGGCGAGGCGACGCTCGATCGCTACCACCGCAGCAGTGCGCAGGATCGACCGACCGTCGATCTCGCCTTCGACTTCGGCGGCCGCGATCAGACCGGCGAGCCGACCCTCGAGCGCTCCAGCTTGCCGGCGGCGCGCCGCACCGCGCCGATGGGCGCCGCGCCGATGGTGACCCCGGCCCGGGTGGCGACGCCGTCGACCCTGCGCACCGGCGCGACCCGGCCTCCCGCACCCGCGCGGCCACCGTCGCGGCCGTCGGCGCCGCCGCCGCCCGATGGCGATCTCGATCTCGATCTCGGCCTCGGCCTCAGCCTCGATCTCGATCTGCCGGGGTCGCCGCTCGAGCTCGGCATCGAGACCGTGGTGCCGGGCCTCGAGCCCGCGGGCGCGGCGCCGCCGGCCGCGGTCGACGATCGCGCGGTCCACGTCGAGGAGCTGCGGCTGCCGCCGCCGACCTCGACCAAGATCCAGACCATCGACAACACCGACGATCAGGCGCCGCCGCTGCCGTCGCTGTCGACCCTGGGCGGGCCGTCGGCGCGGCTGCTCGCCGAGGTCGATCGCGATCGCGCGCCCAAGGAGACGCCCGACGAGGTGGCGCGGCGCCGCATCCCGCGGCTGATCGACG
>JAYTAJ010000643.1:0-1543 GCA_043737575.1 Myxococcales bacterium
GGCGGCGCACCCTCGAACCGCATCGCCGACGCGTTCGATCGAGCTCGGACGCGCGGTCGCGGTGGCCTCGGCTGCGTGGTCGTGGTCGCGGTCGGGAACGACAGTCGCGAGGTCGCCTTTCCGGCGACGCTGACCGGCGTCGTCGCGGTCGCGGCGAGCAACGAAGCCGACGAGCCCAAGACCAAGACCAGCGCCGATGGCGAGCACTGGTGGGGGTCGTGCTTCGGCCCCGAGGTGTCGCTGGCGGCGCCCGGCGTCCACAACTACACGACCGACATCACCGGCACCGGCGGCTACAACGGCGGGGGTGCTGTCGACGCAAGCTATACACCGGACTTCAATGGCACGTCATCGGCGGCGCCGCTGGTAGCGGGCGCAGCGGCGCTGATCTTGAGTGCCAAGCCAACACTGCGCGAGGTCGAGGTCCGCGAGATCCTGCGCGACACCGCCGCCAAGGTCGGGTCGATCCCGTACGTCGACGGACGCAACGACCACATGGGCTACGGGCGACTCGACATCCAGGCCGCGGTCGAAAAGGCTCGACGTTAGCGATCGGGCGCAGGTCCCCGTCGGGCCCGTCGGGTCCCCCTCCAAGACGCGAGACCGCGCGGCGTTCGGGTTAGAGTGCGGGCGTGGGCACGCTCCGTCTGGTCCGTCACGGGCAAGCCTCGTACGGGGCCAGCAACTACGACGTGCTGTCGGAGCGCGGCATCGCGCAGGCGCGGGCGCTCGGCGCGGCGTGGGCGGCGACGCGGCTCCCGATCGACGGGCTGTACACCGGGCCGATGCAGCGCCAGGTCGACACCGCGCGCCACCTGCGCGACGCCGCCACCGAGGCCGGCCTCGCGGTGCCCGAGCCGATCGTCGTCGCCGAGCTGGCCGAGTATCCGGCCTTCGAGCTGCTCGGTCGGTTCTTGCCGTCGATCGTGCGCGACGAGCCCGACCTGCAGGGCCTGATCGACGGCAGCGCGGTCGCCACGGCGCGCCCCGAGCTGATCGATCGCGCGTTCTGGCGCGTCGTCGACGCCTGGACCGGCGAGCGCCTCGACTGCGGCGACCTCGAGACCTTCGGCCAGTTCGTCGCGCGGGTGTCGCGCGGCGTCGACGGCTTGATCGCGCGCCACGGCGGCCGCGGCCAGCGCGTGGTCGCGGTGACCTCGGGCGGCCCGATCGGCGTCGCCGCCAAGCTCGCCCTCGGGCTCGAGCCCCGCGCCACCGTCGAGCTGTGGCGCCTGGTCCGCAACGCCTCGGTCAGCGATCTGCTGTGGCGCAGCCGCGGCGCCGAGCGCCAGCTGTCGCTGCTCGGCTGGAACCACGTCGACCACCTCGCCGACGAGCTGCACACGTTTCGCTAGCCCGGAGCGCGGCGAGATCGTCCGGGCGAACATTATTCTCGGGCGAATAATTCTCCCGCGAAGATCCTCCCGCGAATCGGGGGCGCGGAGCTTCTGCTACCGTCGCGCGCCCATGGACTTCTCGATCCCCGCGCACCTGGTCCCGATCCTCGACCGCATCGATCGTCTGCTCGACGAGACCATCGTGC
>JAYTAJ010000644.1:0-8480 GCA_043737575.1 Myxococcales bacterium
GGTCGTGGGACATCACCAAGCTCAAGGGCCCGACGACGTGGTCGTACTTCCACCTGTACGTGATCCTCGACGTGTTCAGCCGCTACGTCGTCGGCTGGAGGGCCGCGCAGGCGACCGCAGGCGTCGGCGGACTCGATGAGCGTCTCGTCGCCGCGACGCTCGACGATGGCGATCGGATCCTCATCACGCCGGGCGGCAGATCGACCGGAGGTTCCGTGTCGTACCGCGACCACGCCGGCTCGCCCCGGACCCGCGGGCGAACGTGCGCCTCGACGTGGGTGGACTCGTCGCGGATCCGCGTGGTCGCGCGGATCGGATCGGCGCGGTAGGTCGTCCCGATCGCATCGGCGGGTAGCGCAGCACGCACCAGCCACCAACTCGCCGCGACCACCACCGGGTCGCTATCGACGGGGGTGCCGGCGGGTAGCGCGAGCTCGGTGCCGTCCGGATCGGTCAGCACCAGTGCGCGCGTCGTGACGGGCGCGAGCGCGTCGGGGCGCACGTAGAAGCGCACCGCGAGACCTTCGAGGAGATTCTCGTTGCAGGCGTCGGCTCGACCGGTCTCGATCGTCAGCCAGTCGCCATCCTGCGCCTAGATCGGGCGCCGCGTACAGCCACGCGTCGATGCGGACCGCGGCCAGCGCCGGAAACGACGGCGCTGCCAGCGTGGGCGCGGCGCGGATCGTCGGGCCGCGGTCTTCCTCCTCGGGCGCGAACGGGCTCGCCGCCGCGGCGTGCGACGGTGGCGAAGACGGGTGAGCGCAGGCGACGGTGAGCGGCGCGGTGTAGAGCAGGAGCAGCGTGGTGCGCATGTTGGCAGTCCTTGTCGATCGGGTCAGGTCTCGACAGCGCAGCGGACCTCGACGAGCGAGTCGGGCGGCGCCGAGGCGCCGCCGCGATCGATCTCGATCGCGTTGTTGTCGGGAGCTCGCGGGCACTGCCATGAATCGGAGAAGACCTGCCAGCACGGCGTGGCGCTGCCGTCGCACGCGGGCACCGAGACGTCGTCGACCCGCGCGCCGTTCACCTCGCGAAACTGTCGGACGTTGCAGCGCGGTTGCAGGCCGTACAGGCTCGGATCGGTATCGATGACCGCGCGGTCGATGCACGGGTCGCCGATGGAGTCGAAGATCTCGTCGGCGATGGACGTGACCGCGACCTCGAGGTCGTTGTTGCAGATCGTGGCGACCCGGTGGTGCTCCGGGAAGCCCTCGAAGAACGTGCGCAGTCGGTGGCCGGGGAAGGCCAGGCCGCCGCTCGAGGAGCACGACGCACCGACCGCCGGGCGGGTCGCATCATCGACATCGGGCCCCACCACCGCCGAGCGCGCGTCGTCGACCTGGCCGATGATGCCGGTCACGATCACGTCGCGCGGGTTGGGCTTGAGCGAGCGCAACTGGTCGACGTAGTGCGCGACCGACTCGACGTACGGCGAATCCTCGCGCGGGACGCATCCCGTGCGCGGCCCAAAGGCGCGCGGATTGGTGTCACCGTCGCAGGCGACGCCGAACTCGAAGCATCGGAACGAGGTGCGCGGCCCCAGTGGTGAGGTCACGGTGGCGGCGGGATCGCCGAACAGCGCGCCGCCCGGCTTCGCCGAGCAGTCGTCCTCGTCCGACAGGATCACGACCGCGAGGCGCGCCGACGGACGCAAGAAACCGGGGTTCTTTTCGGGCTGCAGCGCGCGGAACATCGCCTCGAGCGGTTGCTCGAAGCCACAGCCGGTCGTGCCGAGCCGGGCCATGCACGTGAACAGGGACTCGAGGTCGCCGGTGTAGTTGACCACGCGGGAGCCGTCGGGGTTCTTGAGGTCCGAGATGAACGACCCGGAGAGGGCCGCGCATTGGTTGGTGAGCAAGTTCCCATCGTCGCCGCGCGGGCGGGTCGCGGAGCTACAGCCGCCGATGTTGACGCCACCGGTGCCGACGTTGGTCGAGATGACGCCGAGGTGGAGATCGGGCAGTCCCCCCGCGACCCGATTGAGCGAGCTCGTGAGCCGCCCGAAGCGCTGGGTCAATGCAACCTGCTCCTCGGCCATCGACCCCGAGTTGTCGATGACGAACAGGAGGTCGAGGTCGCGATTCAGCGTGGCCGGCATGATCGTGATCGCCTCCAACCCGTCGTCCGCGTCCATCCCCGCGTCGCGCGGCAGGCCCGGGTCGTCGTCGGCGCAACCTGCGATCAGCAGGCCCCCGACGATCAGGAAGACAAGCCGTAGATCCACCACGCCATCGCTCTTCGTCATCACGTGCTCCTCGAGGTCGTTGTCGTTCCCGCGGTTGTCGGTCGCACCGCACCGCGGTTGCGTGCGATCGCAACCGCCCCATAGCTGAGATCGCGGTGCGATCGATCGGGTGGCAGCCCGGGCCGCCGATCTGCGCGGCGAAGACTGCCATCCGGCGCGATGCGCGGGCACCTGCGGTGGGGAGCACCGGCCCTGCTCGCCATCGCGCTCAGCGTCAGCTGCGTCACCCAGTTGCCGCCGCGCGCAGCGCCGTCGTGCTGGCGGGTGCGGCCTCCGTGATCGGGCGAATGACTTGCCGCTTCTGGTCGGCACGGCGATCGCCGGGGGCGTGCTCGGCGGCATTCTCCTCTATACCGGCCGCCCGGTCTATCGGGAGTCGAGCTACGCGCAGTACCCGATCGCTCCGTGACCGCGGAAACGTGGCGGTCCGGGGTTGAGCGAGGGTCGACGGATTGGCGAAAGTCGCGGCCGATGAAGCAGCTGATGGTGTACGTGGCGCTGACGATCGGGGAGCTGACCAAGCAGGACGCGGCGCTGGTGACGGCGCTCGCGCGCGTACAGCACGTGGTTCGTCGCGGCCTGTCGTGAGCTGGCCGATCCTGCGAAGACGGTGCCCGCCTTCTTGCGCGCGAAGGGCTGGCCCTCGGACGACGAGTTCAGGGCGAAGTTCATTCGGTTCAACCTCTATAGGAGCAACTACGATCGCGCGGTGCTCGGCGCGCTGGAGTTGCGATCCAGGCCAAGAGCGAACCTGTTCTGCTGGACGGATGCTCCATCGAGATGTCATGCCGCAGACCATCGACGACGCCGAAGGCGATGGTCGCGCATGGACCTCCGCGCTCGGCGCCGAATGGCGACCAGTGCACGCCGAGTGGCTCCACACGCCCGGCAACCTCACGCTAAGGTCGACCTCAACCAGCACTTCAAGACGGACCCATTGAAGGCGTGGTCGCAGGGAGAGATCGAGGGGCGGGCCAAGCTCGTGGCGGACCTCGCAATCAAGGTGTGGCCCGCGCCGCCGACCGCGAGCTCGTAGCAGACGTGCAGACGGTTACCACCGTGTGGTCGCGTCACGCCCGAGAGCCCGACTCGGGACAGCGCGAGTTGGTGCTGCAAGCGCAACCAGCTACTGGCCCGCCGCGAGTGAGCCTGTCATCGCAGCCTCGACCAAGGCGCGTCGCGCCGCCTCGTCGCCGGCCAGGTGGCACTTCTTGTACTTCTCGCCGCTGCCGCACCGACAAGGCTGGTTGCGTCCGGGCGGCATGCCCCGATCGAGTGCCGCGAGCTCGGCCTGGGCGCGCGCGCGGACCGCCTGTCGCTCCTCGATCTCGCGGCGACGTTCGGCGGCGGCGGCGGCCTTGGCCGCGCCCGCGGCGGCCTGGACCTGCGCGAGCACGGCGTCGGCGACGGGCTCGCCGGCGTCCTCGAGGGCGTCGACGATCGTGGTCGCAGCGGCGAGGTTCAGGGGCACGGTGTCGACGAGCTGTGCGAGGAGCTCGTGCAGGCGCTGCAGCCCGGCCGGTCCCTGGTACGCCATGTCGGGCGCCCAGCGTCCGAGATCGCGTGGTGCCCACTCGGCGAGCAGCGCGAGCACGCGCGGATCGGGCCGTCGGATCTGGGCCAGGGCGTCGATGACGTACTCGGCCGCCGCGCCCGCCGTGGGCACGGCGGCGAGCAGGGGCTCGATCGACGCGGTGCTGAGGACGGCCAGCCCCTCGACCGCATCCTCGATCACCAGATCGTCCTCGACGAGCTCGGGCGACATCAGCGCTGCGACCAGCGCGGGCGCACAGGCGGGGAGCTCGACGGCGGCGAGCAGGCGCACCGCGCGGGCGCGGCGCATCAGCGCGGCGCC
Source organism: Myxococcales bacterium (assembly GCA_043737575.1). GTDB lineage: Bacteria > Myxococcota_A > Polyangia > Haliangiales > Haliangiaceae > UBA2376. The sequence continues at coordinate 4,101 of JAYTAJ010000644.1, forward strand.
GGGATCGGCTGCGCTACGCGCCAGCGCGGGGATCGCGAGTGCGCCGAGCGCACGCACCTGGTCGAGCTCGTCGCGCGCTGGATCGTCGCGACGCGCGAGCATGCGCTCGACGACCGCGTCGGGGTCTTGCTGATCGCCGGACCAGGTCGCGAGCAGGCGCGCCACCCGCCGGGTCTGCTCGAAGCGCCGATGCAACCGTCTCCGCAGGCCGTGGTCGCGGAGCGCGTCGTCGACGTCGGCGCGCAGTTCGGCATCGCAGCGGACCACCTTCACGTGGTCCTCGCCGCCCATCCGCAAGACCGCCTGCCCGACCCGCAGCCCAGCGGCCGTGACCCCATCGACCACGACGTCCTTGCATGCGCAGCGCGGTCGAACGCAGTGCTGATCGAGGAGCCACAGCCGATCCGGGCCGACCAGCAGATCCCAGTCCTCGGGGAACAGCTCGCAGTGTGCGACCACCTCGCCGTCGACGTGCGCGGCCCACGGGTACTGTTGCCAGGAGCTCCGGTCGTCCTGCGCGCGCTGCCGCCGTTGCCGCTCGGCGATGAGCCGGCCAAGGTCGTCCGCGAGGCGTCGCCGCAGCCACGCCTCGTCGACCGGCGCCTCGAGCAGGCCAGCGCCATCGCGCAGCGATCGGACCGAGCCGTCGGCCAGGTCGAGCTCGACCAGGACGCGATCGTCCTCGTCAGCCTCTCGTTCCAGGCGCGCAAACCGTACCGAGACCGACGTGCAGGGGCAGTAGCGAGCGCTGCACATCACCACGTCCATCGCGAAGCCGCGTCGCGGCACGGCGTCTTCGTGGCAGATCGTCAGCGGCTGACCGTCGTCGAGGTGTCGATCACGCAGCGGGATCCTGCCCATCACGCGAGGTTCGTCCAGCCGCCGACGCGGCGCAAGACCGGGGATCTGCGCCGGCGATCGACGCGGTGACCTCGGCGCGAATCGGCTCGACGAGCTCGACGCCGCCGCGGTAGGAACGCCCGGTGAGACCCGCGCGGCAGACGCCCCTCGCCCGTCGTGGCGCCCGCCTCCCGAGTGCCGTCACCGCGCTCGGGATCCAGACCCCGCCCGAGCGCGTGCGGGCCGCGGCGGTGGAGCACGAACGGCTCCTCGCGACCATCGCGCGGCGGCGAACCGCCCTCGCGCAGTTGCAGCAGGAGGCGCGCGCCGCCGTGACCCAGGTGGCGCGCCGCATGGGGACCATCGTCGAGGAGGCCATGCGCCTGGACGGCGAGATCCACGCGATGCTCGATGCGCTCGCCAGCGATCCGGCGCGATCGCGGGCCGAGCGCGAGGAGCTCCGCCGTCTCCACCGCGACCTGCAGGGGCAGGTCATCTCGATCCGCCCGGACGGTGGCGCGCAGCACGCCACATCAGCCGGGCCCGCGGGCGCGCGCCATGCCGCGCCGCCGGGCCACCCGGGGGCGCGCATCGAGGACGAGCACGCGACGGTCCCGTCGAAGCCGCGCCCCGCCGATCGCGGCGTCCTGCGCGGGCTGTTCCGGAAGCTGGTCGAGGCCCTGCACCCCGACAAGGTCCAGGACGACGCGGCCAAGGCGAGCCGGACCGAGATCATGAAGCAGGTCACGGTCGCGTACCAGGACGGTGACCTCGCCCGCCTCGTCGAGATCGAGCGAGCCTGGGCGACGTCGGAGGCGCCGCCGCCCGACGCCGCCGACGAGGCGGTCGATCGGCACGTCGCGGCGCGCGAGCGGACCAACGCCGAGCTGCGCACGCAGCTGCGCGCGCTCGACCGCGAGCTCCGCGCGCTCCGCGCCAGCGCCGAGGGGAAGCTGGCGAAGGAGGTCAAGCGCCACGGCGACGGCGAGCTCGCCGCCGAGGCCGACCAGGAGCTGCGCAGCATGCGCCAGGTGCGTGACTTCGTCCGGGCGTTTCGCGACGGCCAGATCTCGCTCGAGGAGCTGCTCGATGGCCCGAGCACCGACGACGTCGAGGCGGTCGACGCGACTTTGGACGACGACGAGGTCATGGCCGCGCTGGTGATGCTCGCCCACGAGGTCGGCCTCGATCTGGGGGCGAAGCGACCGGGGCGAGGCCGCGGCGTGAATCGCCGGACGGCTTCTTCGGGTCGCCGGTGATGGGCCCGGTTGGTTAACCAGCTGCGGGCATCAAGCTCGACTTCGATCTCCGGCTCGTCGCCCTCGCGTGCCGCTATAGCTCGGGCCCCGCGAAGACGCCCGACTACGATGTGGCCGACGCCTTCGTCGCGCTCTGCACGGCCATCCTCCACGCGGAGAACGGCTGTCGCCCGGTCCTCGCGCCCGACCCGACGTGGCAGGAGCGGCTCGTGAAGGAGTGGGAAGGCGCGATCTGGGTCCCGACCATCACGACGAGCGAACCGGCCTAGCAAGCCCACCGCGCGCGCCATCGCTTCGTCGCCGAGGGCCAGGCAGCTCTCGATCAGGATCGCCCTGGTGGCAGGAGCGCGCAGGAAAAGGCACGCATCACGTGATCGGTCTTGGCGGTCCAGCGGACGAACTCGAGCGACGCGGGCAGGTACCCGCCAAGCGGCTGCGAGATGAGGCCGCTCGCTTGGATGTCGCCGAGGATCTGCAGGTTCGCCTCGACGTCGCCGAAGTCGGCGCGGGCGATCGAGTCGAGCTCCGTCGGCGTGAGCTGCGGTCGCAGCCAGTCGAGCGCGGCAACATGTGAGCGTGCGGGCGCGCCGATCGCGCCTCGCGGCGCCTCGATCGCGCGCGCCACCGTGCGCGCTTCGCGTCGCGGCGTCAGTGGCAGTTGTCGCCGGGGCTACAGCTACACTGCGGGACGACCGTGCCGCACCACCAGCCCGGCTCAGTCCGCACCGGCCACGCCTGCGGGATCGAGGTCTGGCAGACCCAGTCGAAGTGCGACGTGTAGGAGGCCATCTGGAGCGTGCCCGACAGCGACGTCTGGCCCTGCCACGCCGACGCCTTCTGCCACTCCGCGCAGCCCGACAGATCGATCGTGCAGGCCGCGTTGGCTACACAGACCACCGTCGACACCGTCGTCGTGTACGAGTAGTCCTGAAACTGCCATCCTGCGCCGGTCAACGACCAGAGACGGACATAGATCGTCCGTCCGTCGGTCGGCAGCCCGGTCACGGTTCCCGAGGTCGACAATCCCTGGCTCGCCGCGTAGAGGTCGGCCGAGCCCACCGAGTTTCCGACGTACAGATAGTACTGCGAGACGCCGCTTCCAGGCGTCCAGGAGAAGGTCACCGTGGCGCCGGGTAGCGTGGAGCCGGGTGCGGGGGTCGTGAGGATGGGCGGCGTGGGGGCCGCTGGGTACGTGTAGTCCCCGAACTGCCATCCTGCGCCGGTCAACGACCAGAGACGGACATAGATCGTCCGTCCGTCGGTCGGCAGTCCGGTCACGGTTCCCGAGGTCGACAATCCCTGGCTCGCCGCGTACAGGTCGGCCGAGCCCGCCGAGTTTCCGATGAACAGGTAGTACTGCGAGACGCCGCTTCCGGTCGTCCAGGAGAAGGTCACCGTGGCGCCGGGTAGCGTGGAGCCGGGTGCGGGGGTCGTGAGGATGGGCGGCGGGGGGGGAGCCGCTCTGTAGGTGTAGTCCCGGGACTGCCATCCTGCGCCGGTCAACGACCAGAGACGGACATAGAGCGCACGTCCGTCGGTCGGCAATCCGGTCACGGTTCCCGAGGTCGACAATCCCTGGCTCGCCGCGTAGAGGTCGGCCGAGCCCACCGAGTTTCCGATGTACAGGTAGTACTGCGAGACGCCGCTTCCGGTCGTCCAAGTGAAGGTCACCGCGGAGCCGGTGAGCGTAGAGCCGGGTGCCGGGCTGTTGATCGCGGCCATCGGCTGAGCGGCCTGAACCGCGGCGGCGGCGTCGATCAGGCCGGCGCCGCATGCGCCCGCGGGGCAGACGACCGAGCCCGGGCGGGCGGTCGAAGCGAGGAGCTGCTCGATCTGGGCCGGGGTCAGCGACGGCTGGACCGATCGCATCAGCCCCACCAAGCCCGTGACGTGGGGCGCCGCCATCGAGGTACCGGACAAGTGGCGGTAGCAGTGCGTGTTACCGATCGACCAGGTCGACACGGTCTGCACGTCGCCGACATAGGGGGTGACCGCATCGGCTGGACAGCCGATGCCGATGCCAAAGTAGCCGTTGACCAGATCGTTGTTGAACACCGCGCCGCCGGGCGCGACCACATCGATGCCCGGACCCCGGTTCGAGTACGGCGCCAGGAATCCGTCGGGCTGGCTGGCGGCCACCGCGATCGTGCCCGGACAGTTGGCGGGGAACGTCGGACCGCTCGCGTAGCTCTGGTTGCCGGCCGAGACGACCGAGACGACGCCGCGGGCGGTCGCGGCCGCGATCGTGGCCTGGATGCCCGGGTAGTTGCCACACGGGTCG
>JAYTAJ010000645.1:0-1541 GCA_043737575.1 Myxococcales bacterium
GGCGCAGGCCCGCGCCATCGCGCGGACCCGGCCGATGAAGCGCGCCCGCTCGGTGACGCTGATCGCGCCGCGAGCGTCGAGCAGGTTGAACGCGTGCGACGACTTCATGCAGTGCTCGTACGCCGGCAACGTCAGGTTGCGCGTGAGCAGGCGATGGCACTCGTGCTCGTAGCGATCGAACAGCTGGAAGTAGAACGCCGCGTCGGTCTCCTCGAAGTGAAAGTGCGAGTACTCGACCTCCCACGGGTGACGGATCTGGCCGTAGGTGACGTGCTTGTCCCACTGGATGTCGAAGATGCTGTCGACGTTCTGCAGGTACATCGCGATGCGCTCGATGCCGTAGGTCAGCTCGGCGGTGACCGGCAACAGATCGATGCCACCCGCCTGCTGGAAATAGGTGAACTGGGTGACCTCCATGCCGTCGGCCCAGACCTCCCAGCCCAGGCCCCACGCACCGAGGGTCGGCGACTCCCAGTCGTCCTCGACGAAGCGCAGATCGTGATCGCGCGGATCGAGACCGATGCGGCGCAGCGACTCGAGGTACAGATCCTGGACGTCGGGCGGCGACGGCTTCAGGCCGACCTGGAACTGGAAGTAGCCGCCGAGGCGATTCGGGTTCTCGCCGTAGCGACCGTCGCCGGGGCGGCGACAGAACTGGACGAACGCCGCGTTCCACGGCTCGGGACCGAGGACGCGCAGGAACGTCGACGGGTGGAACGTCCCCGCGCCGACCTCGACGTCGACGGGCTGCTCGATCACGCAGCCGCGCTCGGCCCAGAACTTCTGGAGCTCGAAGATCATGTCTTGTAGGTACATGGCTGGATCCGCGCACCGCACAGGCCGGTGGAAGGCGGCGGACCGTACCGCGCGAAAATCATCCTGGTCAAGCAGCTAACCCCTTGCGATCTATTGACGATCTGTACGCAGGCCAGTAGGTTCGACGCCATGATCGGCCCTCGGAACGCGCTCGGGATCGCGCTCCGCGTCTGCGCCCTGGGGGTGACCAGCGCGTGCTCGCTGGTGCTCGACTTCGACACGGCCACCGACGCGGCGCCGCCCGACTCCCCCGCCACCGAGGCGCAGTGCGGGTTCGGCGAGCCCAACGACAGCACCGCGATGCCGACCGACTGGAACGCGATCGCCGTCCCCGTCGACGCGGCGATCTGCGGCGGCGGCGATCTCGACAACTACCTGGTGACGATCACCGACGGGCAGACCCTCACCGCTACCATCACGTTCATGAACCGCAACGGCTCGGGCGATCTCGATCTGCGCCTGCTCAGCGCCAGCGGCGGCACCGTCCTCGACGAGTCGCGCGGCGCCGTCGACACCGAGGACGTGATGTGCCCGGGCGGCCTGTTCTGCCCGACCCTCGCCGCGGGCGACTACCTCGTCGAGGTCCGCGGCTTCGCCGACCCCGTGATCTCGCCCTACGCCCTCACGATCACGCGCACGCCGTGACCCGCGGTGCGGTCCTCGCGTGGCTCGTCCTCGCCGCCTGCGGCGACGATGGCGACTCGCCCACCGACGCCGCCGCGACC
>JAYTAJ010000646.1:0-1541 GCA_043737575.1 Myxococcales bacterium
GCACGAGAGCCGGCCGCCGCGCCGCTTCCTGCGGTTCGTGAAGGCCTACTGGACCACGTTCCGCGTGATCGCCAGCTACCTGTGGCTGCGGTTCTGGGCGCGGTGGCGCAACGACGAGTGGCTCGATCGCCACCTGCGGGTCGCCCACCTGCGCAACGCCAAGCGGATCGAGCGGACCATCTGCGAGCTGCAAGGCCTGTTCATCAAGGTCGGGCAGCTCATCTCGATCATGACGAACTTCCTCCCCGAGGAGTTCCGCAAGCAGCTCGAGGGCCTGCAGGATCACGTGCCGCCGCGGCCGTACCCCGACATCGCGGCGCGGGTGCGCGAGGAGCTCGGCGATGATCCCGACGTCGTGTTCGCGACGTTCGATCCCAGGCCGATCGCGTCGGCGTCGATCGGCCAGGTCCACAAGGCGACCTTGCACAGCGGCGAGGAGGTCGCGGTCAAGGTCCAGTACCCCGACATCGACGAGATCGTGCGCGGCGATCTGCGCACGATGAAGCGGATCTTCCGCATCGTGCAGTGGTTCGTGCCGTACCAGGGCCTCGACGACGTCTACCGCGAGATCCGCGCGATCGTCCTCGCCGAGCTCGACTTCTGCGTCGAGGCCGACTCCGGCGAGCGCATCGCCGCCAACTTCACCGGCCGCACCGACGTCGCGTTCCCTCACGTCGTGCGCGATCGCTCGACCGCGCGCGTCCTGACCACGCGCTTCGAGCCCGGCGTCAAGATCTCCGACGCCACCGGCGTCCGCGCGATGGGCCTCGATCGCCGCGCCCTCGCGCGCCAGGTCGTCGAGGTCTACTGCCAGCAGATCTTCACCGACGGCCTCTATCACGCCGATCCCCACCCCGGGAACCTGCTGGTCCGCCCCCTCGACGGCTCGCCCGGCGCCGCCGAGCTGGTGTTCCTCGACTTCGGCGCCGTCGCCACCATCTCGCCCGGGTTCCGCCAGGGCATCATCGAGCTGGTGTCGGGCGGGCTCACCCGCGACACGCCGCGCATCATCCGCGCGATGCGGCAGATGGGCTTCGTCGCCCGCGGCGCCGACGACCGCGTGTTCGAGAAGGTCGTCGAGTACTTCCACGATCGCTTCAGCGAGAGCATCTCGCTCGACGCCCTCAACCTGAAGGACCTGAAGCTCGATCCCGAGAAGACTCTCGAGAAGAGCCTCGAGAGCCTCGCCGATCTGCGGCGCATGGACATCTCGCTGCGCGAGCTGTCCGAGAGCTTCCACGTCCCCAAGGAGGCCATCGTCCTCGAGCGGACGCTGCTGCTCCTGGTCGGCCTCTGCACCGAGCTCGATCCCACGCTCAACCCGATGGCCGTGATCAAGCCCTACCTCGAGCGCTTCGTCCTCGGCGATCAGGACTGGTCCGGCGTGCTCATGGACACCAGCCGCGACCTCGTCATGAGCGTCGCGTCCTTGCCCGGCGAGCTCCGCCGCTTCCTCCGCGCCGCCCACTCCGGCGACATGCGGCTGCGCATCGCCAACCTCGAGCCGTCCGCCACGCTCCTCTACCGCCTCGGCCACCAGG
>JAYTAJ010000647.1:0-3731 GCA_043737575.1 Myxococcales bacterium
TACGAGGTGACGATCAAGACCCGCGCGACCGTCGCCTACAGCCGGAGCGGCGCCCAGGACGCGACGATGGAGCAGCGCGCGTTCTTCCGCACCAAGGGCCTGCCCGGGCTCAACGCGGTGGTCCGGATCGGCGAGGAGCTGGAGTCGTACGTCGAGTCGGTGTACCCGCCGCCGGCGACGACCTTGTACCGTCGCGAGCCGATCGCGCTCGCGTTCAACGAGCGCTTCAACGTGCTGGCGCCGATCGATCGCACGCCGACCGCGGCCGATCCCGAGGAGCGCCGACAGCTCGCGCGCTGGGTGCTCGCGACCGAGGAGGCCGGCGCCGACGGCCTGACCCGGCTGTCGCAGACCGACGCCGACTGGATCGTCGCCCATCGCGGCACGGTGGTGCCGCCGCGGCGCCGGCGCCCCGCGCTGCTCGCCGACGTGATGACGACGCCGACGCGCTCGGCCTCCAGCCTCGAGCCGCTGCGGGTCCGCCTCGATCGCATGGTGACCCGACCCGGCGGCTGTGCCGGCCCCGGCACCACGCTGCACACGTCGCAGGTGCTGACCCACGCGCCCTACGATCCCGAGCAGCCCGACGCCACCGCCGCGCGCTGGCCGCGCGGCCGCACCTATCGCGTCGATCTCCGGCTCGACCGCGCGCCGTTCGTCGAGCGGGCGCCGTTCGAGGCCGCCGACCTGACCGCGCTCGCGCCGCACACCGCGACCGGCACCGGCGCGACCTGGCGCTTCGATCGCAACGCCGTGCGCGCGCCTGCGGGCGCGGCCGGCGTGCAGTACGCGCTGTTCGGCGACGCCGACTGGGATCACGTGCAGGTGGTCGCGGCGATCGATCCGCTCGGCCACGCCGCCGGCGTCGCCGCCGCGATCCGGACCGCGGCGACCGGCGCGGTGACGCGGGCGATCACCGCGGTCATCGACGAGCGCAGCGGCGCGCCGATCCTGCGCGTCAGCGCGCGCGACGGCGCGACCGTGATCGCGACGCAAGAGATCGCGGTGCCGGCGTCGGCGCCGCGCCCGTTCGTCCTCGAGGTCGCGGTGTTCGACGACGTGGTGCGCGCCAGCGTGGCCGGGGCCAGCGCCGAGGTCGCGCGCGGCAACCTGCGCGAGGGCCGGATGGCGCTGGTCGCCGACGGCGACGGCGCGATCACGCGGCTCCTGGTCCGCGGCCTCGACGGCTATCGCTTCCACGTCGCGACCAGCCGCTACGACGGCTTCGCCGAGCACATCGGTAGCTTCGGCGGCACCGTCGGCGTGGTCCGGCCCGGCGATCTCGGCTCGCCGACCACGACCGCGGCCGCGTTGCTCGCCGCGACCGCGAGCGAGATCGCCGCCGCGATGTCGCCCGGCGCCGACACCGCCATGCGCGATCGCCTGCTCGCGCAGTGGCTGGGCGGGCTCGCGCTGCCGACCCGCGAGGCGACCCAGCGCCTCGAGCTGACCCGCCACCAGCTCGGCGCCGACACCGGCGTGATCTTGGTCGAGAGCCCGGAGCCGCTGCCGCTGGGCGGCGACGTCACGGTTCGCCTGCGCAGGCGCCGCCGCATCGTGCCGCCGTTCCCGGTGCCGCCCCGCCCGCGGCCGCCGTTCCCGTCGCTGCCGATCGATCCCCGGCCCCGGCGCCTGCCGCCGTCACTGGCGCCGGCGCGGCGCGCGATGCGGCCGATCGAGGCCTGGGCCGTGGAGCTCGACCTCGATCTCGATCGCACGATCGCGCCCGCGTTGCCCGTCGAGCTGAGCGGCGCGCGCCGCCTCGTCACCGTGGTCGCGATCGAGGGCGGCGCGACCGAGCTGCGTGCGTTCGCGCTCCGCACTGACGCCGCCGGCACCGCGCTCACCGCGCTCGCGCTCACCGACGCCGATCGCGCGCTCCGGCTCGGGCCGGGCGAGGCCGTCCTCGTCGACGGGATCGGCGACCTCGTGCTCACGCCGTTCCCGTGGCCGCCTTCGCCGTTCCTGTGGTCCGACGTGCCGGTGCGCGTCGTCACCAGCAGCGACGCCCGGCGCGCGCTCGTGATCCCGACCGCCGCCGATCCCGCGCTCCACGCACCGCTGCCCGCCGGCACCTACCAGCTCGTGTTCACGATCGATCGCGCGCGCTGGCGCAGCGCGACCCCCGACGCGGCGTCGTCGTACCGCGCCACTCACATCCTCACGGTGAGCTGGTAGTCAGCCGGGCAGGCAGACGCCGCCCGTCGGCTGCCGCAAGCAATCGATGGCCATGCTGCCGCGGTCGATCGAGGGCAGGGCACCGCTGGCCAAGAGCACGGCGACTACCGACGTCGGCGGCGTAGCTCAGCGACGATCGATCGAGCTCAAGGGCAGATCGTCAGCGGGTCGCGCGTGACGTTCTCGAGCCACACCAGGTGGGCGTCGGTGCGCGTGTGGTACCACTCGCCCTCGTTGGCGGTGCATGCGTTCGCCAAGGTCGCGCCGTCCTGGCTCTTGGTGATGCCGCCGATGCAGTTGGTGTTGCCGAGGAAGGCCGGGCCGCCCGAGTCCCCGAAGCAGGTCGCCGCATCGGTCGGGGCGGCGCCGTGAGGTCGGTGTCGAAGTAGAGGAAGTTGGCATCGAGGCGATCGATGGTGTTGGTGCCGAACCGCTTGATGTTGTCCTGCGGAATGCCGAAGCCAGTCCGGCCAAAGCCGACCAGCGTTATGTCTTGACCGGCCGCGACCGCCGGCGCCAGGCGCGCATGCCACGGACGACCCACCTTATCGAACGTGCTGACCACCGCGATGTCGTTGAGCTCCCCGTCGTAGTCGGGGTGGACCGTCGCGACGCCGGTGAAGACGTCGGTGACGGTCATCGCGCCGTTGGTCACGCAGTGCGCGGCGGTGAGGACGCTGCTGTGCGTGATGAGCACGCCGGTACACCAACCGCCGGCGGGCACCATCACCCGCACCACCGACGGATGGCCGGAGGTGGGCTGGCCGTTGACGATCTCGAGCTCGTCCTCGCCGAGCATCGGATCTTCGACCGCGCAGCCGCTCGAAGCGACCGCGGCGACGATCAGGAAAGGAAGGCAGAGACGGTGTTTCACGACGGGGCTGGACTGCATCCGGCGCGCCGTTTCGCGGATGCCGGCGCGAACAAGCTTCAGTCCGGGCCGCTCAGGGTCCCACGACTGGCGGCGTGTCCGACGTCAATTCCTGTTTAGTCCCTTCACCCGCGTACCCAGTTTCTCTTTCCATGCAGTCTGAGCAGCCGCAAACATTGCGCGCGATCCTGCGGATCTCGCCCCCGCGCGCTGGCACGCCGATGGCATTGGCTCGGGCGCGTGCCTCCCAGCCCCGTCACCAGCCTGCTCGTCCTCGCCGCAGCCCTCGCGCTGCCGCGCGTCGCCGTAGCGCAGGCCCCACGCCCCGGCCTCACGCTGCCCCAGGGCCAGTTCTCGATCACCGCGACGCTCGAGGCCAACGTGTCGGCCAACGCGATCGGCGATCCGGTCTCGATCGCCCCCGACGTGGCCTACGGCGTGGTCGACGATCTGACGGTGACGCTGGTCCACTCCGGCGTAGCCATCAACGGGTTCCGCGGCTCCGCCGGCCGCGGCCTGTGTCTGACCGGTGACGATGACGCCCCCGCCGCCACCGCCAACGATTGCCCCGCGATCTACGACGCCGTCGGCGTGACCGGAATCTACTCGCTGCGAAGAGGCGACCTCGCGGTGGCCGCCGAGGCCGGGCTGATCGCGATGAGCCTCGACGCCGGCTTCTACG
>JAYTAJ010000648.1:0-3730 GCA_043737575.1 Myxococcales bacterium
GCCTCGAGGACGTCGGCCAGCTCCGGCGCCGCCACGCTCGGCGAGCACAGCGAGATCCGCGCGGCGGTGGCGTTGATCGCCGCGGCCGGGGTCAGGCCCAGCCCGACGATGCCGGGCGGCGGATCGAGGGCCCGCCACGCCGCCACCGCCGCGGTCAGCGCCGCCTGGTCACCGTCGGCGTCGAGGGCGACGACGTCGGGCGACGCCAGGTCGGCGGGCGGAGCGCTCGCCGCGGCGGGCAGCCACGTGACGGCGTGACCGAGTCGCTCGAGCGCCTCCTGCAGAGGGATCCCGAGTCCGACGTCAGCCAGCGCCAAGACCACACGCGTCACGCCCGCGCGATCGTAACAGCACGATCGCGCCAGCCCAACTTCCACCCGCTCGGAGCATGGGTCAAAACCCGGCGCCGAGCTGGGTCGTGACCGTGAGCTTGTCGTTCACGTCCTGGTCGGCGCGCAGCCCGGCCGGCCGCTCGGCCTTGGCGTTCTGGTACGCGACCTGGCCGTGGATGCGCCACCGCTTCCACAGGCCGCCAGCGACGCCGACCACGACCTCGGTGACGTCGTCGCGGGCATGATCGAGCACCGGATTGAACCAGCCGACGCCGAGGTACGGCTCGACGTACGAGTCGCTGCGATCGTCGCCGCCGACGCGGTAGCCGGCGATCGCGTGGCCCGCGGCGAACGCCATGATCGGATCGCCGAAGCGGCGATCGCCGAGGTGGCTCTCGCCGACCATCGCGTCGGCCCACAGCCGCAGCCCGTAGCCGGCCGGCGCCAGGTCGATCTCGAGCTCGACCGAGCCGGTGCGGAACCGCTCGACCGCGTTGCCGTAGTCGAGGCTGCGGCTCGAGCCCGCGATCGCGACCGTGTACATCTCGCACGCCTGGACCTCGGCGCGCGCCACCACGGTGAGCCCGGCCTGATCCGACAGCAGCGCATCCTGATCGCCGTCGATCAGGCCGGTGCGCTGCGCGACCGCGACCTCGACGGTCGGTCGCCACGGCCCCGGCTGGCGCCAGCGCAGCCCGACGGCGCTGCGCCGCCCGGTCACCGCGATGCCGTCGTTCAAGATGTCGGCGGTCATGCCGCGATCGATCGTCGGCAGGGTCCACGCCGCGGTCTGCTCGACGGTGCCGATCGGCAGCTTGAAGCGGCCGGCCCGGATCCGGAAGCCATGGCCGAGCTCGAGCTGGACGTAGGCGTCGCGCAGCGAGCTCTTCGCCGCCTCGTACGACAGCTCGGCGCGCAGCTTCTCGCGCCACTGGTAGTCGACGCCGATGCGGGCGCTGGCGAGGCCGAGATCGCTCTGCCACGCCGCGCTGTCCTCCGACGACGCGGTCATGCGCGCGAACACGCGGCCGGTGACCTCGAGGGTGTCTCCGGTCCGCTTCTTCTCGGCCTTCTCGGCCTTCTCGGCTTCCTTGTCGGCCGGCGCCGGCTGCTTCTTGGCCTTCTTCGCGGCCTTGGCGTCGCCCTCGGTCTCGTCGTCGGCGGCCGCGACGCCGCCAGCCAGCGCGAGCACCGCGCACGTCATCGCGATCGTCTTGCGCATGGTCATCGAGTCACGGCAGCGTGAACGACATGAGCTCTTCGAGCTGATCGCCCTGCTCCTTGATCTTGCCGACGCCCTTCACGAACCAGAACGTCTTGTCGGCGGAGCCCGACGTGGTCTTGTTGACCTTGAGCGCGGTGAAGGTGCCGGCCGGCACCGTGACCGACTCGGCGGTGGCCTGGACCGTCCAGGTCTCGTCCTTCGCCCGCGTCGTCATCGCGCCGCCCGAGTCGACCTCGATCTCGGTGTACGAGATCGTCCAGCTCGCGCCCATCGCGACGTGGGCGGCGGTCTCGTCGATGCGCAGCTTCTCCGGCACGTAGAACTGGTCGGTGATGATCACGTCTTGCAGATCGAGCGACTGCTCGCGGTGCCGGGTGATGCTGGTGCAGCGATCCTCCTGCCAGCTCACCGTGGTGCCGTCGATCTTCTCGGTGCGGACGCGGAACGCGGTGACGCCGGCCTTGCGATCGCCGACGTCCTCGAGCGCCTCGACGGTGCTGCTCTTGATCTCGACCGGGCCGACCTGGGGCGTCACGCGGAACGACCAGGTCGCACCGACCTGGAGCGGCAGATAGCGCTCGGCGCGGACGGTGGTGCAGGGCGCGGCGTCGACGCCACCGCCATCGGGAGTCTGGGCATCGTCGCCGCAGGCAGTGAGGGCGCCGACGGCGGTGATGAAGAACAAGCGAGACAGGCGGAGCATGAGGACCTCTCGGATAGGTTCAGGGAGCAGCACGCACCTCCCGAGCAAGCGTCGCGCCATACGTCAGCGCGTGATGGGTCGCATGTTTCAGCAGCGACAGGTTCTCAGGGTAGCGCGCCAGCTGGCGCTCCACCAAGGCCTGACCGCGCGGCGTCGCCGCGAGGGGCCCCAGGCTCTTCACCACCGTCGACGGCCACCGATCGATCGCGACCTCGCGCAAGGTCCACGCCCGCTCGCCGTCGAGGCCCCACATCGAGTCGAGTCCTTCCTTGCACAGCGCGATCGAGCGCTCGCGCAGCTCCCACGCCGCGGGTTGCTCGAGGCCACCGATGGTGCGCAGCACCGGCCGCGGCGCGCGCGCCAGGAGGTCGCGGCGCCACGACCACGCCAGCTCGTCGTCGATGCCGATGATCGACAGCAGCGCGCCGACCGGGCTGGCCGGGCGTGCCGCAGCGCGCAGGCTCCAGGCGCGCGGTGTGGCGAGGCCGCGCAGTGAGCTGACGAGCGCACGGGCCAGGTCGGGATTGCCCAGCACCTGATCGCCGCCCGACTCTGCGATCCACTGCTCCCGCAGCTCCCACGCGGCGCGCGACTCGTCGCGACACAGCGACTGCACGACCGGGGTCGGCGCGATCGACCACAGCGATCGCCGCAGCGCCCACGCCTCGGGCTCGCCGCGATCGTCGAGTGAGCCGGCGACGCCGTCGGGCGACGCGTCGGCCAGGCGTTGGCGCAGCGCCCAGCTCGCGGGCGACTCGGCGATCAGGCCGCCGAGCGAGCGCGCGATCTGATCGGGGGCGATCGACGCCAGCGCCTCGCGCAGCGCCCAGCTGGCGTCGTCGTCGAGGCCGCGCAGGCCGTTGGCGATGATCGAGGGCGTCCGCGTCGCCATCGCGCGGCGGCGCTCGTCGATGCCGGGCCCGGCCAGGCCGCCGAGCAGGTAGGCCGCGACCTAGGGCTCGCGCGCCGCGATGTCGTCGACGCGGGCCAGGAACACCGCGATCGCGTCGCCGGCGGTGCGCGGCCGCGTCGCGGCCCGGGCCGGGCGCAGCGGCGTCGCGCCAGCGTGGGCGCCGTGGCCCGCGACCGCCGCGTCGATGGTGTCGACCAGGCCGTCGATCAGCGCGCCGAGATCGCTGCCGCTGTTGTCGACCACCAGCCAGCCGTCGGGATCGCCCGACGCGAGCTGCAGGTAGCCGTCGCGCAGCCGCGTCATCAGCCCCGCACCCGACAGGCCCTTGCGCGAGCTGGTGCGCACGGTCGGCCGTGCGATCTTGTCGGCGCGGCGCCGGGCCTTGGCGATCTGCGGCTCGACGTCGATGAGGATCGTCAAGGTCGGCGCGAGATCGCGGCGAGCGCTGACCAGCACCGGCTCGAGCAGCTCGGGCGGCAGGCCGCGGCCGAACCGCGCCAGCACCTCGGCGGTGAAGAAGTAGCGGTCGGCGATGACGACGTCGGCGGTGGCCAGCG
>JAYTAJ010000649.1:0-8475 GCA_043737575.1 Myxococcales bacterium
TGGGGCGCCCGCGGCGCCGATCGCGGTCGTCGAGGTCGCGGTCGACGCCGGCGTCGCGGCGCCGATCAAGAAGAAGCGCGGCCGCCGGGTCGCGACCACCACCACCGCCGACGGCTCGGTGTCGCGCGAGGTCGACGACGACGTGGTCCTGACCGACGCCGATCGCAAGCTCGAGTGGCGCGGCGACGCGGTCGCGCAGCCGCCGCGCACGATCGATCTCGACAGCGACGACGACGCCCGCCCGCTCGACGACGGCGAGATCGCCAGCGGCGTCGCGGGTGGATCGCGGGCGGTGGTCGAGTGCATCAAGGACGCCGCGGGCGGCGCGCCGCTGTCGGGGGAGGTGACGCTGCAGATGCTGGTCGGCGGCGACGGCAAGGTCGGCAAGCTGCGGGTGCGCGCGCCGGCCTATCTGCACGGCAACGGGCTCTACCCGTGCGCGAAACGCGCGGCCCGCGGCTTTCCGTTCCCGGGCACCGGCTCGCCGACCGTGGTCACGGCGCCGTTCTATCTGAACTGACGTCGAGCGCGACCATGCGGGTGTACGCGAGCTCGATCGCGAGCTCGCCGGCGTCGCACGCCGCGCCCGCGCGGATCCGGCCGCGGACCTGGAGCGTGCCGTCGGCGATCGCGCGGTCGGCCGCGAACGCCCCGGCCTTGCGGGTCGGCGCCTGCCAGCCCGCGCGCGCGTATTGATCGGCGATCGCGGTGGTCGCGGCGTCGATGTCGGCGCCGATCACGCACGCGGTGGTGAGCGCCTGCTTGCCCGAGCCGTCGAGCGCGAGCGGCGCGATCACCCGCGCGCCCGCCAGGACCGGCTGCAGCGGCGTGACCTCGGC
Organism: Myxococcales bacterium; assembly: GCA_043737575.1. Taxonomy (GTDB): domain Bacteria; phylum Myxococcota_A; class Polyangia; order Haliangiales; family Haliangiaceae; genus UBA2376. The sequence goes on from JAYTAJ010000649.1 coordinate 840, forward strand.
GATCGTGAACGCGACCGGCACGCGGGTCGGACGCGGGACCGGCTGCGGCTGGGCGCGCGCCTCGGTCGGCGGCGGCCTTGGCTCCGAGCGTCCGCATCCGATCGCGCCGAGCGCGAGCGCCACCGCGGTCGCGTCGCGCCTCATTTCATCCAGTCGGGCGTCGGCTCGGTCTTGCCCGTACCGCTGCCACTCCCCGTCGGCGGCGGCGTGGCCGAGCCCGATCCGGTCGGCTTGGCCGAGCCCGATCCGGTCGGCGGCGGCGTGCCCGTGCCCGTCGGCGGCGGCGTCCCCGTGCCCGTCGGCGGCGGCGTGCCCGTGCCCGTCGGCGGCGGCGTCCCCGTGCCCGTCGGCGGCGGCGTCCCCGTGCCCGTTCCCGTACCCGTATCCGTTCCCGTTCCCGTATCCGTTCCCGTATCCGTTCCCGTCGCCGGTGCCGCTCCGCGTCGCACCACGGCCAGCGTCGCGTCGACCGTCGCCACCAGCACATCGTCCTCGGGCTGGAACATGCTCGGCGTCAGCGATCGACCCCAGCTCGCGTGGCCGCTCCTGCGCAGGCTCACGCGCAACGACGTCCGCGCCGCCTGGGCCCGCGTCAGCACGACATCGGCCGGCGTCACCTTGCCGACGCTGACGCCGTCGATCGCGATCGCCGCGCCCGATGGCGTCGACGTCACGCGGATCATCCGGCCCATCGCCTCGAGCTTCGCCGACGCGGTCTTGTCGCCGCCGGTCACCTGCAGCTCGACCGGCTTCATCCCGGGCGCGGTCACGCGCACGGTGAACGGCTTGTCCTGCTCGAGCTCGGTCGCGAACGGCGCGTCGCCGCTGACGCCGGTCTCGACGATCGTCACGGTCGCGCCCGCGACGTTGGACTTGATCGTGATCGGCGCGGTCACGATCGGCACCGGGGCGGCATCGGGCTCGACCACGCCGGCGTCGATCACCACGGCGGCGACCTGCGATCCCGACGCGGTGCCGGTGCCCGACGCGGTCGGCGGCGGTGGCGTCGGCTTGGCCTTCTCGCGCAGGAAGAAGAACCACACGCCCGCGGCGACCACCGCCGCGAGCAGCAGGCCGATCACCACCGCGGTCACGCCCTTCGACGACGTCGGCGGCGCCACCACGGTTTCCGATGCGGTCGCTGCGGCCTTGGGCAGCGGCGTCGCGATCGGCGGCATGCTGCGGATCGGCGTCGACGTGACCTGAGCCGGGCTGGTCAACAGCGTCGGCACCGGTGGCGAGGTCAGCGGCCGCGGCGGCCGGATGTGCTCGGTCGGCGCGACCACCGCGGGCGTGGTCTCGCCCGACGGCTCGGTCGGATCGGGGGCGATCAGCGGCGGCGCCAGGTTGCGCTGCGAGCCGCGGCTCGACGCGATCGGCGGCGTCGGCGCGACGTCGGTCGGCGGCGGTGCGGGCGGCGTCGGCGGCGCGATCGCCGGGCGCGCCGGCCGCTGGATCGGCGACATCTGCGCCATCGCCTTGTTGTCGGGGTTCGCGGTGGCGGCGACCAGCTCGTCGAGCGCGCGGACCTTGGTCGCCTCCTCGAAGGTCTCCTCGGGGAACTCGTCGGCGTCGCTGTGGAACGGCATCGGCCGCGGCAGCGGGGTGTTGTCGGTGCGCTCGTCGGCGAACCCGGCGCGCGACGGCGCCATGTTGCCGAGCCGCGGCGACCGACCCTCGGCGGCGAGGGCGCCCATGAGCGGCGACGGCGCCACCCGGGTCGGCACCTCCATGAAGCTCTTCGGGGTCTCGGCCTGGGCCACGACCTGAGGGTGCTTGGCCTTCTCGGCGAGGATCTTGTCGAGGATCGGCTGGCTGCCGTCGCCGAGCCGATCGAACCGCACGCCCATGCCGGGCGCCGCGGTCGGCCGGGCCGGATCGTTCTCGCGGGTCCACACCACCGTGCCGTCGCCGGTGATCAGCGGCGTCGCGTCCCGGAGCTGGAACTCGAACCGCATCTGGGTCCCGACCGCGAGCGGCTCCTTGGTGCGGATGAAGATCCCCCCGGGGCTCACATCCACGGCGTACCGCTCGATGAACTGATCGAGCGTCGCGCTCTTGAACTTGATCTTGAGCGTGACCGGGGCGCGCTTCGTCTGACGGGTGTTGGGATCCACCTGGTTCTCCGGAACTTCGGCACGCTACGACTGGCGAACGCGTAGTGCGATCGTCAGAATTGCAACGCGCCGATATGTTTCATCTTAGGAGCATGAGCCAAAGGATTGCAACGCGCACGACCATGCTCGCGCTGGCGGTGGCGGTCCTCGTCACCGATCCGCGCGTCGGCCGCACCGCCCACGCGCCACCGCTCACCACCACCGCCGGGGCGGTCGCGGCCGACGATCCCACCGCCAGCGCGGTCGGCGCCGCGGTCCTCGCCGACGGTGGCAGCGCCGCCGACGCCGCGATCGCGACCGTGCTCGCGCTCGGCGTCGTCAACCCGACGTCGTCGGGGATCGGCGGCGGCGGCTTCGCGATCGTGTACGACGCCGCGACCGCGACGACCCGGGCGTACGACTTTCGCGAGACCGCGCCGGCCGCCCTCGATCCGAGCGACTTCGTCCGCGGCGGCGTGCTCGATCCCGAGCTGTCGCAGAGCGGCGGCCTCGCGGTCGGCGTGCCGGGAGAGATCGCCGGCCTCGCGACCCTGTCCCGCGCCCACGGCCGCCTGAGCTGGCGGCGGGTCGTGACCCCCGCGGCGCGCCTGGCCCGCGACGGCGTCCCGACCAGCTGGTTCCTGGCCCAGGCGGCGCGCCGCGTCGTCCCCGAGCTCGGCACCGCGCCCGCCGATGCGCCGCTGCGCGCGCTGCTCACCACCGACGGCACCCAGCCGCGGCGCTGGGGCGATCCGCTGGTGCGGCCCGCGCTGGCCCGCACCCTCGCCGCGATCGCCCGCGATCCCGACGCCCTCACGCGCGGCCCCCTCGCCGAGGATCTGGTCGCCACCACCACCGCGGCCGGCGGCGTGATGACGCTCGCCGATCTCGCCGACTACCGGGTCACCGAGCGCGCGCCGCTGGTCGGTGAGTGGCGCGGCTTCACCCTCGCGACCATGCCGATCCCGTCGTCGGGCGGCGCGGTGTTGCTCGAGATGCTCGGCATCCTCGATCGCACCGCGGTCGATCTGCCCAAGCTCGGCCTCGGCTCGTCGGCGGTGTTCCACTACCTCATCGAGGTCGGCAAGCACGGCTTCGCCGATCGGGCCCGGGCCCTGGGGGACACCGACGCCGGGCGCGCCGCCGCCGCCGCGATGCTCGATCCCGCGACCCTCGCGCGCCTCGCCAAGAGCATCCGCGCTGATCGGGTCGCGCCGATCGAGAGCTACGGCGGGCTCGTGAAGACCGCGCCGGTCGCGACCGTGAAGTCCGGCCCCGGCGGCACCAGCCACGTCTGCGTGATCGATCGCGACGGCAACGCGGTCTCGCTCACGACGACCGTGAACGGCTACTTCGGCGCCGGGCTCATCACCGCGGGCGGCGTCGTCCTCAACAACCAGATCGACGACTTCGTCCTCGCCGCGGGCGCGCCCAACATGTACGGCCTGCGCCACAGCGCCGAGAACCTGGTCGGCCCCGGCAAGCGGCCGCTGTCGTCGATGACGCCGGTCCTGGTGCTGCGTGACGGCAAGGTGGTCGGCTGCGTCGGTGGCTCGGGCGGACCGCGCATCATCTCCAACGTGTTCCAGGTGCTGGTCGACATCTTCTGGTTCGGCCTCGACCCTCGCGCCGCGGTCGAGTCGCCGCGGCTGCATCACCAGTGGTCGCCCGACGCGGTCAGCGCCGACGCCGATATCACCGCCGACGTCCGCGCCGGTCTCACCGCGCGCGGCCACAAGGTCGTCACCGGCCCGTCGATCACCGCGGTCCAGGCCATCCGGGTCAACGCCGACGGCGCCCTCGAGGCCGCCAGCGATCCGCGCAAGAACGCCGCCCCTGCCGCGCCCGCGCAGTAAGATCGCGCGATGACCCCGCGCCGCATCACCGCTGCCATCTGCCTCGCCGCGATCGTGTTGCTGCTGGTGGGCGCTTTCTCGAAGCGCTGGTTCGTCGCCGATCTGCGCACCAGCGAGCTGAACGGCTCGCTGCGGATGGGCCTCACCGGGGTGTCGGCGTGCATGGCGACCGTCGACGCGACCCACTGCGAGCAGGTGACGTGGTCGCAGCTGCAGTCGTTGTACGGCGGCCGCCTCGACGACGGCGGCTGGATGTGGCTCGGCCGCATCACGTTCGGCCTGGCGCTGGCCGCGGCGATCGCGCTGGCCAGCCTCGCGGGGTTCGCGCTGCTCGAGAGTCGCGTCGTCATGCCGTCGCCGCTGCCGACCGTCGCCTTGTGGTGCTGCGGCGCGCTGCTACCGCTCATGGCCGGGTACTGGCTCCTCACGCCGGGCGCGTTCGCCGCGATCGCCGCGGGGCGCGGCTTCGCCTTCGCAGGCCTCGGCGCGATCGCGGGGATCGTCGCGGCATCGCGCGAGACCAGCGACCGCCTCGACTGACCAGTTCCGCGTAAGATTCGGCGCGATGGGTGGGGACGAGCCGCGCTGGACACCTGGGCGAGCCCTGCGACGAGCAGCCTGCTCCTGGTCGCAGGGGAGGGCACGTTCTCGACGCACCTGCTGGGCAGTCGCGAGCTGGTGATCGGGCGCGGCGATGGTCGCGGTCGGCCCAGGACGCGACGCGCATCGTCGATCCGACCCCGATCGGCGTGCCGCGGCTGGTGCGCGATCTCGCGACCGGGCCGACCAACGTCGTCGTCCTCTGGCGAGACTGGCGTCGGCAAGGAGATCCTCGCCGCGACCATCCACGCGCTGTCGGGGCGCAGCGGGCCGCTCACGCGGATCAACTGCGCCGCGCTGAGCGAGAGCCTGCTCGAGAGCGACTGTTCGGTCACGAGAATGGCGCGATCACGGGCGCGGCGGCGCGGCGGCCCGGCCTGCTCGAGGCCGCCGATCGTGGGACGGTGTTCATCACCCCGAGGTCACCGTCCCGCTGCACGGGCAGGCCGAGTGCCTCCTCACCGACGGGCGCCTGGCCGAGGCGCGGACCGCGGCCGAGCGCGTCGTCGCCATCGTCACCGCCGCCGCGCTTCCGGCCTACGAGGGCGGTGCCGCCCGCTTCGTGATCGCCCGCGTGCTGTGGCCGTTCGCGCCACCCGCGCGCGCGCGCCCGCGGAGGCCAAGCAGACGCTGGCGCTCGACGACGACGCCCCCGCCAACGCCGCCTCGGAGCGCGACGCCATCGCGCGCTGGCTCCGCCAGCACCGCTGATCGACCGCGGGTCAGTCCAGGCAGATCTGCTGGCCGACCAGCTCGAGCTCGCCGTGGGCGCCTGGCACGTCGCGCGGCAGGCGATTCACGATCGCGGCGGCGTCGAGCCCGATCGTCGACGGCAGCACCAGGCGGCGGGACCTCGGGTCCCAGGTCGTGCCGTGGCGCTGCGCGAAGGCGGCCATCGCGTCGCTCGAGGCCGCGGGCGGCCCCGACAGCGTGATGGCATGACCGAGCGCGAGCTCACCGCTCGACCGCGGGTTGCTGCGGATCAGCGGCCCGGCCGCGCGCACGCGTGGGTGTGCGCGCAACGCGGCGAGGGCGCGCACGCGACGCGATCGGAACGCGGCGCCGTCTTCCAGCGCGACGATCACCTGCGTCCCCGCGCTGCACCGCTCCATCCGACTTCGCTCATCGACCACGCCGCGCGACGGCACCTCGACCAGCTTCCACTGCGTCAGCAGCGGCGCCAGCTCGGCGAGCACCTGTGCGCGCGGGATCGGCTTCGCCGCCGCGCGGTCGTAGTCGTCGAGTATCACCAGCAGCCGATCGCGCTCGGGGACGAACGGCCACTCGATCCCGCCGATCGCCAGGTACGGCTCGCCCTCGCGCCGCAGGTACAGCAGCTTCGACAGCACCGCGTCCTGCCTGGCCAGCGTCACGGTCAGCGGCGGGAAGTCGCGGTGCGTCGCCGTCACGACCACCGTGCGCGCGTCGGCGACGTCCCCCACCGCCAGGTAGACGTCGTCGGCCGATCGCTGCGCCGCGGGCAACCCGCCGCAGGTGACGGTCGCGCCCGTCACGGGCCGCGACAGCGAGTCGAAGATCAGCAGGTGGCACGACAGCGGCTCCGCCGCCGCGGGCGCCGCAGCGCCGAGCACGAGCACGAGCACCACCACCGCGATCGCTCTCATGGTCGCCTTGCGACGCGCGAGCGCGCGCTTCGATCTCTCGCGGTCGCGGCCGCGTCCGGAAAGTTGGACCGCGCGCGCCATCCCCGCGCGGGATCGACGACGCGCCTCGGCGCGCCGCTTGCTGAGTCGCCGTCGCGGGCGCGTTTCGTCGCCCACGAGGTGCACGATGGACGCGAAGACACTCTGGGACTCCCTCGGTGACTGGCATGTCTGGGCGGTCGTCGCCGTCACCGCGGCCGTCTGCGCCGCGGGCGGCGCGATCCACGCCGCGACCCGCAGTCCCGACGCCGATCCCACCACGCCCGACGAGACCAACGCCGAGCGGCGCGCCCGCCTGCTGAAGGAGCTCCTGGTCGGCGCGCTCGCGGCCGTCGCCGTCCTCTACTACGTCGAGCCCAAGCCTGCGCCGCAGTCGGTCGGTGCTCCGCCGCCGGCTCCCGTTCAGCGCTGGACCGGGAACGGCTCGCTCGGAGTTGCGCCGTGAAGCGCGCCGACATGAACGCGATGCCAGCGATCACCGAGCGACGCGGCCGCCAATGGACCGTGCCCGTGTTCATCGCCACCGCGCTCGCCATCGGCGGGCCGTGACGCTCACGCCTTGCGCGCGACGAAGTCGATCGACGTGATCGCCAGCTGCTCGCGCGGGTAGCGCGCGAACTCGGGATGCACGGTGATCGCGTCGAGCTGCGCCAGCCGCTCGGGCCGCGCCTTCGAGGTGTCGAGCTCGACGGCGAAGCCGGTCTTGATCGCCAGCTCGGTGAAGTCCTGGGCCCGCAGGCGGTTCTGGTACAGGAAGCGGTTCTGCCACTTGTCCCAGCGCGCCGACGAGTACGACAGGTAGTGGAGCTGGTTGATCGCGTTGTCGCCGTAGGCGTAGTGATCGCCGCAGTTGACGCCGTGGATCATCACGCCGCGCGGCGGCAAGAGCCGCATCGCCTCGACGAAGATCGCCTCGATCACCGGCCCCGGGACGTGCTCGAGCACGCTGTTCGAGAACACGATGTCGATCGACGCGGCCGGCAGCCCGGTGGCGCTGGCGTCGGATGGCGCCCGGTACTCGACCGCACCGTCGGTCGCCGCGCCGACGTCGGCGCCGCGGGCCAGCGCCTTCGCCACCGCCGACAGCCGATGCTCGACGTCTCCCTCGCTGGCGCCGCCGCCGTCGGCCAGCACCCGCGTGTGCTTGGCCTCGCGCAGGACGTCGACGCACTGCCGGGTCAGCGCGGGCTTGAGGTAGCGGTTGAGATCGACGGTGACGATCCGCGCCGCGCCCGCCGCGTACAGCGCGATCGGAAACAGCGGGTACCAACCCGAGCCGACCTCGAGCATGCGCTGGCCGGCGATCGGCACGCCGCACCGCGCCAGCATCTTCACCATCACGTCCCAGTCGTCGACCTTGATCGCCATCTCGCGGGCGACGTTGCGCAGGCCGCCGGCCTTGCGCTGGAGCTGGTAGTGC
>JAYTAJ010000650.1:0-3729 GCA_043737575.1 Myxococcales bacterium
CATGCCGTCGAGCCAGGGCGGCGCGGCGGTCGGGGCCGCGCACACGCTGGGGCCGTCGATCGCGTCGATCTCGCCGGCGTCGTCGCCCATCGCCAGATCGTCGCCGCTGCACGCCGCCGCCGACGCTGCCAACGCTGCGGCCAACGCTCCCGCCAGCGCGAGTCCGGCCCGCGCGATCGCGCCGCGCCGGTTCACGATCCCGGCCTGCGCGTCGCCACGTCGTAGTCGATCACCGCCTCGACGTGGAAGTGATCGTAGTGGCTCGCCGGATCGTTCTTCGGCGTGAGCACCGTGCGGAATCCGCCGCAGTCGTTCAGGTAGTCCTCGAAGCGCAGGAGCAGCGCATCGCCGGTCTTGTAGTCGTCGACGATCAGCGCCTTGTGCCCGGTGTCGTCGACCAGCGCGCGGATGTCGATCGCCAGCCCGAGGGCGTGGCGCGACAGCGTGTTCTTGGTGACGCCGTGCGATCGCACCTGGGTGTAGTCGTGGATGCGCGAGAAGTGCAGCTCGCGCACGCCGAGCGCGTACAGCTGCACGCCGTGGGTCGCGAGGCCGAGCGCGAGGTGGCAGTCCATCACGTGCGGACCCTTGCGATAGGTCGACACCAGCTTCACGCCGCTCAGCTCCATCGCGGTCACGGTGATCGGCGTCCCGACCTTGTCCGCCGCGGTGGCGGGGGCCCACGCGACGCCGAGCAGATCCAGCTCGTCGGTGCAGGCCTTGCCCTTGGCGTCCATCGCGGGCGACGGCGGCCAGATCCAGCCCCGCGGCATGTTGGCGCTGCGCACGACCGTCGGAGCGGCGGGGGGGCGCGCCGCGGTGCGCTGGCGGGCGGCTCGCTTGCGCGCGGCGAGCTTCTTCTTCGCGGCGAGCTTCTTCTTCGCGACCAGCTTCTTCGCGGCGGCCTTCTTCTTCGCAACCAGCTTCTTCTTCGCAGCGGCTTTCTTCTGCTTCGCAGCGGCGGCCTTCTGCTGCGCTGTCGTCGGCTTCGCCGGCGCCGCCTCGGTGGGCACCGCGAACCCGAGCGCCACGATCGCCGCGAGCGCGGCCAGCGAGTAGCGACGCAACGACATGCTCAAGCGTACACTGCTCGGCCACTCCCGCCGACGGAAAATCCCGCAGGCAAGGTTACCCTTGGGGCAATGGACATCGAACAGCTCGAGCGCCTGGCTCTGTCCGACGATCGCACCGCGGCGCTGGCGTCGCTGGTCGCGGGCAGCGAGGACCACGATTACTGGCGCGCGATCGAGCTGCAGCACCGCGGCGCCTACGCCGAGGTCGACGCCATCCTCGCCGCGTGGCCGACCCGTCATGGCGACACCGTGCGTCGCCAGCGCGTCGCGCGTCGTCAGCGCTTGCTGGTCGCGGGCCACGATCTGGATCGCCACGCCCAGGCGCTGATCGACGAGCTCGGCGTCGCGCTCGATCACCAGCCCGACGTCGAGGAGGCCGCGGCGCGCTACCCGAGCCAGCTCGATCCCCGGCTGATCGACGAGGCGACGCTGATCGCGGCGGCGCTGCGCCGCGGCCGTGGCCTCGAGGAGCTGACCGCGGCGGCGCTGCCGTCGCTGGTCGACCGCGATCTCGACGCGCTGCGCCGCCGCCAGCTGCTCGAGCGGCTCGATCGCACCGGCCTGCCGGGCTTGATCGCCGTCGTCGCCGCCGATCTCGACGACAAATCGTCGCGCGGCTTCGGCTCGCTGCCGATCCACCACCGCCTCACCCGCGCCGAGCTCGACGAGCTGGCCGCGCTCCGCCCCGCGCTGCGCGGCGACCCGAGCTGGATCGCCGCGAGCCTGCGCCGCCTGCGCCCCGCCGATCACGTCGACTGGCACGACGACGTCGCGGCGCGCATCGCGTACCTCGACGCGCTGTGGGCCGCGGTCGAGCCGCTGCCGGTGGTCTACGCCGCGCTCAAGGCCCACGTCCTCCACCATCGGCTCGCGGTCGATCTGCTCACCGAGCGCTTCGATCGCGCGCGCCTGCGCAGCTACCTCGCGCTGCCGCGCAGCGGGCCGAGCGCCAACCGCGCGATCGCGGCGCGCTTCGCCACCGCCAAGCTCCTGTCGCTCGATCACGCGCTGGTGGCGGCGACCGAGCTGCCGGCGATCGGCGACGACGAGCCGCTGGTGCGCGCCTACGCGATCGCGCTGCTCGCGGTCGACGACGCCGCCGATCTGGCCGAGGTCCTCGATCCCAGCTGGCTCACCCGCCTGCGCGCGGAGGTGCGCCTGCTCGGTGGCGCCACCGATCCGCAGTGGGCGAGCCTGCTCGGCCCCGAGGCGACCGCGGCGTTGCGCGAGCGCGTCGATCTGGAGCTGTTGCCGTCGAACCCGGTGCGCTGGAGCCGCGACGGCGTGGTCGCGCTCGACGTCGCGGTGAAGCACGTCGCGACCTTGCGCATCCGGGTCTTCCGCATCGACACCGCGGCGTTCTTCCATGCCCGCGGCGGCGACGTCGACGTGACGATCGATCTCGACGGCCTGGCCGCGGGCTGGGAGGAGGTCCGTGAGCTGTCGGCGCCGCCGATGGTGCGGCAGCGCCTGCGCGTCGAGCTGGCCGCGTGCGATCGGCCGGGGACCTACGTCATCGAGCTGATCGGCGCGGGCAAGGCCAGCCGCGCGATGGTGCGGCGCGGCGATCTGCGGTGCGCGGCGCGGCCGAGCGCGGGCGGGCTCGCGGTCGACGTCATCGACGAGCGCGGCCAGCCGTGTCCGAAAGCGTCGCTGTGGATGGGCGGCCACGACTACGCGGCGCGGGCGTCGGGCTCGATCGCGCTGCCGTTCTCGACGCGCCCGGGCTGGACGCCGGTGCTGGTGGTCGATGGCGACGTCGCGGTCGCGTCCCACGTCGAGCTGCGCGGCGAGAGCTACGCGTTGCGCGCGACGTGGCTGCTCGATCGTCAGGCGCTGATCCCGGGCGAGGACGCGGTCGCGATCGCGCGGCTCGATCTGACGCTCGGCGCGACGCCGGTGTCGCTGGCGCTGCTCGAGGAGCCGTACCTCGAGATCGCGACCACCGATCGCCGCGGCGTCACCGCCAAGCACCGCCAGCCGATCACCGTCGACGACGGCGCCGAGCTGGAGGCCCGCTTCCCGGTGCCCGCGCACCTCGCCCACGTCGCGCTGGCGATCGGCGGCCGGGTCCGCGTGGTGTCCGAGCAGCGGACGACCGATCTGCGCCACGACGATGCGATCGCGGTCGCGACGATGCACGGCACCAACGCCACCGCGGCGTTCCACCTGATCCCGGATCCGACCGGCTATCGCCTCGCGCTGCTCGGCAAGTCGGGCGAGCCCCGCGCCGGGCGGCCGGTCGTGGTCAAGCTCACCAGCCGCGCGGTGACGTGGCTGGTCGAGGTCACCCTCGCGACCGACGCTCGCGGCGAGGTCGGGCTCGGCCCGCTGCCCGGCATCGTCGCGATCGCCGCCACCGCGGGCGAGGTCGAGCAGCGCTTCGAGCTGGGCGCCCTCGCGCCGATCGCACCGCCGCGCATCGTCGCGCGCGCCGGCGCGGTGATCGTGGTGCCGACGCCGACCGAGCTGACCGGTCAGCCGCTGGCGCGCGAGCGCTGGTCGCTGGTCGAGCTGCGCGGCGGCGCGCCGACCCGAGATGCCAGCGGCCACGTCGTCGCCGAGCCCGGCCGCCTGATCGCGCGCGACCTGGCCGCGGGCAGCTACGAGCTACGCGCGGTCGGCGCGATCACCGCGATCACCGTCGTCGCGGCCG
>JAYTAJ010000651.1:0-1540 GCA_043737575.1 Myxococcales bacterium
CCGCAGCCGATCGATCGCGCACAGCTCGTCGCCGACCGACAGCCCCGCGATCGCCGCGGGCGATCCGTCGAGCACGCCGGTCACGCGCAGGCCCGACACGGTGACGCCCAGCCACACCGCGATCGCACCGTCGGCGGTCTGGGCCGGGTCGGCGAGCGCGCGCAGCTCGAGGCCGACCAGCGTCAGCTCGGCGGCGAGCGCGGGATCCTCGAGGCCGCGGATGTAGCGGTGGAAGAAGTCGTCGAGCGCCAGGCCGGTCGCCTCCTCGAACAGCGGCTGCACGTCCTCGGGGTGCGCGACGCCGATCGCGCCGTGACGCGTCCACAGCAGCCGCAGCACGTCGTCGAGGCTGCGGCCGCCGTCGGTGCGGCGCCGGATCTCGAGATCGAGCGCGACCGCGACCAGCCCGCCCTTCAGGTAGTAGCTGACCGTGGTGTTGAGGTTCGACTCGTCGGGCTTGTAGAGCTTGATCCACGCGTCGAAGGAGCTGTCCTCGAGGCTCTGCCGCGCGCGCCCGGGGGTCGCGAGCAAGCGGGTCCAGTCGTCGAGGATCTTGTCGAGGAAGCTCTTGCTGGTGACCCGGCCCGACGACCGCAGCGCGAACCGATCGTAGTGACTGGTGAGCCCCTCCATCACCCACAAGCACCGGGTGTACGCCTCGTGGCGATAGTCGAAGTCGGTGAGCGCGGCGGGCGCGATGCGCTTGCCGTTCCAGGCGTGGAACAGCTCGTGGGACAGGAGCTCGAGGAGGCCCTCGTACTGCTTGCGGGTCGTCAGCGCCGCGGGGTTGTAGAGGTTGGCCGATCCGGCGCGATGCTCGAGGCCGCCGTAGGCGTCGGCCGACAGCATCAAGAGGAACGTGTAGCGCGCGAACGGCAGCGCCAGGCCGCCGCCGCCGTCGACCCGGCGCGCGTGATCGGTGGCGATCGCGATCAGATCGTCGGCGAGCTGATCGACGGTGAACGCGCCGCCGCCGACCCGGTCGCCCCAGATCGCCAGCTCGAACGGCACGTCGCCGACGGTGAACGTGCGCTCGTCGACGTGGCCGAGGTGGAGCGGCGCGTCGAACAGCTCGTCGATCGACGCGGCGGTGAGGTGGTAGCGCGGCGCCGCCGGCCCGAGCGCGCCGCCCGCCATCGCGGTCGCGAGCCGCCAGTCGCGGCCGGGCGGGCCGACCAGCTCGACGGTGACCGGCTGGTGGCGCAGCGCCTCGACGTAGAGGAACGTCGCCGGGCCGTGGAGGAACGCGTGGGTGTCGTCGACGTGGTTGGTGCGCACCGACAGATCGTGGCCGTACACCGCGTACTCGACGCGCAGCGCCTTGGCGCCATCGGGCTCGATCGCCCACGTCGCCTTGTCGCGCTTCACCGCGCGGCGCGGCCGATCGTCGTCGCCGGTCACCCGCAGATCGCGCAGGTGGCGCGCGTAGTCGCGGATGAGGTAGCTGCCCGGACACCACGACGGCAGCGCGACCTCGATCGGCGCGGTCGCGCCGTCGCACGGGACGATCAGCGTGACGTGGACGAGGTGGTCCTGGGGA
>JAYTAJ010000652.1:0-1540 GCA_043737575.1 Myxococcales bacterium
CAGGCGGCGCGCTCACGGGTGGCACGAGGATCGGCGAGCTGAGCGTAGCCCTCGGCGAGGCCGCAGCGCACCGCGGGATCGAACGGCGACACCCGCACCGCTTGCTCGAACGCGGCGATCGCGCCCGCGGCGTCGCGCTTGCCGGCGCGCGCCAGGCCGAGCGTCACCGCCGGCACCGCGTCGTTGTCGTCGAGGGCGGCCAGCGGCTCGGCCAGGGCGATCGCCTTGTCGAGGTCGCCCAGCTCGACGTAGATGCGCGCCAGCTTGCCCGCGACCAGCGGGTCGTGGCCGCCGGCCGCGGCCAGCGCCTTGCCGTACTCGATCGCGGCGGCGGCGGTCATCCCGCGCGCGCGCAGCATGCCGCCGAGGCGGGTGAACTTGCGGGCCTTGGCGCTGGCGATGTCGTCGAGGCCGACGTTGTCGCTGTCGGTGCCGCCCTTGGCGAAGCGGATCTTCACGCCGCGCCGACCCTTGCCGCCGGTCAGATCGAGCGTGCGCAGGTGCTGCTTCCAGTCCTTCTCGAACTTGATCCACGTGGTGTCGGTGATCTCGGCCAGGGCGCGGCGCGCGCTCTTGCCGCCCTGCTGCAGCTGCAACGCCTCGCGCAGGCCCTCGTAGCCGACCTTGCCGTGCAGCCACGCGACCAGCGTGAACACCTCGGCGTAGGCGAGGGCCGCGGCCTCGTGGCTCGGCAGCTTCGCCATCGACGGGTGCATCGCGTCGAGATCGATCAGGCGGCGGGCCTTGAGCGCGTTGGCGAGCAGGGTCTGCTCGACCGGCGTCAGCACCGCCATCGGCTCGCTGCGCCAGCGGATCTGCTCGAAGCGGGCGAGGCCCTCGTGCAGCCACACCGGCACGGTGTCGTGGGAGACGTGCGACACGACGTAGTGGGTATACTCGTGGACGAGCGAGTCGAGCCACGCGTAGCCGGTGAGCGTCGCGCGCGGCGACACCAGCATCAGCTTCTCGTACTTCGACAGCGCGATCGTGCCGGTGGTCTCGATCTCGCTCTCGGTGAGCGTCGACAGCCGCGCCAGATCGCCGGGCGCGCCGAGGATCTCGACGCGGACCTTGGTGGTCGGCCGCCAGCCCAGATCGTCGCCGATGCGATCCCACGCGCGATCGAGGGCGTCGCCCGCGAGATCGATCAGCACCTCGTCGACGCCGGGCTTGAACGACAGCACGAAGCGGCCGGCCGGCGAGTCGCGGTGCTCGAAGCCGGCGGTGGCGTCGCGGGTGCTGGTCAAGAGTGCCCGGGCCGCGCCGATCTCGCCGCCGAGCTCGGTGTCGGCGATGCCGTCGAGCAGCGCGACCGCGCGCGGGTAGTCGCCGTCGAGGAACGCCAGCTGCGAGTCGAGCCACCGCACCTCGGGGGCGTCGGGCGCGCGCTTCACCAGCTCGGCGACGACCGTGCGGGCGTCGTCGATGCGGGCCTCGGCCAGGAGCCGCACCGCCTTCTGGGCGTCGCCGCTGAGCGTGCGATCGCGCCGCGCCGCCGCGGGCTGCGCGACCGCGAGCACACCGATCGCCAGCGCCAAGG
>JAYTAJ010000653.1:0-8471 GCA_043737575.1 Myxococcales bacterium
ACAGCCTCCCACGTATCTCGACTTCCTCGACGGGCTCCTGCGCGAGAACTCGACGCCAAGCAGCAGCGCCGCATCGCGATGGCGATCAAGATCGCCCACTTCCCCGTCGTGAAGACCCTCGACGACTTCGACTTCAAGTTCCAGCCGTCTGTCGACGGCAAGCTCGTCCGCGAGCTCGCCACCGGCCGCTTCATCCCCCAGGCCGAGAACGTGCTGCTCTTTGGGCCGCCCGGCGTCGGCAAGACCCACCTCGCGATCGCTCTCGGCCGCGCCGTCATCGACTCCGGCTTCAGCACCCTCTTCGTCACCGCCACCGCGCTGCTCGCCGCGCTCACGCGCGCCCACGTCGAGGGCCACCTCGCCGAACAGCTCGCCTTCTACGCCAAGCCAAAGCTCCTCATCGTCGACGAGCTGGGCTACCTCCCGCTCGAGCGCGCCAGCGCCAACCTGTTCTTCCAACTCGTCGCACGTCGCTACGAGCGCGGCAGCATCCTGCTCACCACCAACCAAGCCGTCACCGACTGGGGCCACGTCCTTGGCGACGAGACCATCGCTGCCGCGATCCTCGATCGCCTCCTGCACCACAGCCACACCCTCGTCATCAAGGGCGAGAGCTACCGCGTCAAATCCAAGAAGCGCGCCGGGCTACTCGGCCGCGACCACTGAACCTATGGGTGGGTTAGTTTTACTGTCGTAGCGGAACGGAACGCGCTGGATCATGTCGGGTCAGTCAGGGCCGTAGGCTGTTGAGATTCTTGCAAGGGCTCGTCAGCGAACGGGGCCGTGGACTTGGCCGACAGCCCCTCGAAAAGATCGAATCAGCTCAGCAGGAAGCCGCGGCCGACGTCGCCCTCGTCGGAGACGCCGCGGACGCGATCGCCGCACGGATCGGCGCAGGGATCGGCGCACGGATCGGGCGTGGTGTCGGCGCACGGATCGGCGTCGTCGTCGGCCTTGACCGCGCTGTCGTCGGTGTTGGCCGGCGGCGTGGTGTCGGCGGGCTTCGACTTGCTGCACGCCGCGGTGCCGAGCATCGCGCCTGCGAACACCACCGTCTTCCAGATCGTCTTGGTGCGGTTCATGGGCGGCGAGCGTACGCGCTCGCTCGACGCGGTTCAAGCACGCATCAGCCGGCCATCAGCCCGCGCATGCGCCGCACCAGCTCGGCGATGATCGCGGTCGAGATCTCGGGACGCTCGACCAGCAGCGCCTTGAACTCGTCGCCGGGCACGACCAGGAACCGCGTCCGCTCGACCGCGCGCACCGTCGCCGAGCGCGGCGCCGCGTCGAACACCGCCATCTCGCCGATGACCGCGCCCGGCCCCAGCTCCGACAGCGTGCGCTCGGCGCGCTCGCCGTCGCCGCCGGTGAACACGCGGACCTTGCCCTTCACCAGCAGGAACACCGCGTCGCCGGCCTCGCCCTCCTTGCACACATCCTGGCCGGGCACGAGGTGGCGCTCGACCACGACGTCGGCGATCTCGTCGAGGTCGTCGGGCGCCAGCGCGGCGAACATCGGCACCTGGCGCAACAGCATCAGGCGCTCGATCGCGGTGAGGGTCTCGACCCGGGCGTTGGCGTCGAGGGTCGCGTACACGCCGGGCGCGTTGCCGACGCCGCGCACGGTCTGCGCCAACCGAGCGGCAGCGAGGTTGTCTCCGGGAGCCGCGGCCAGCGCCGCAGCGTCGGCGGCCGGGTGCTCGCCCGACGAGCTGCCCGCGACCGCGCGCACCGCGGCCTGGCGCACCATCGCCTCCTTGTCGCCGAGCGCCTTCTGCATGAGCTGGCGGGTCAGGCGCGATCGCGCGCCGAGCGCGCGCACCGCGGCCTGGCGCACCATCGCGTCGGGATCGTCCATCGCCGCGATCAGCGCCTGGCGCGGCGCGTCGTCGTCGAAGCGCGACAGCACGATCGCGACCGCGGCGCGCAGGTAGCGCGATGGATCGCCCGCGATCGCCAGGAGCGGCGCGGCGGCGAGGGGCTGCGGCGCGCCGGTCCACAGCGCGGTGAGCGCGGCGTGGAGCGGCAGGATCAGCGCGTCGGGCGCGGCGCCGCGCAGCGCGTAGACCTGGGCCGGCGCGGTCGCGGGCTTGGCCTCGATCGCGGCGCGGGCGCGATCGAGCTCGATCCGCTTCGCCATCGCGCCGATCAGGCCGAGGGCGCGGCTCGCGCGCTCGCTGCCGCGCCACCGCGCGGTGTGGGCGACGAAGCGCAAGGTCGCCGACTCGCTGCCTGCGGCGTCGGTGGTGTGGGCGCCCTGCGCGACCGCGGCGAGCCGCTCGATCGCGGCGATCTCGTCGGCGACCAGCGCGACCAGCGGCCCGTCGGGGCCGACCACCCGGGCCAGCTCGGCGGCGGCGTCGTCGGGCGCGACCCCGCTGTCGGCGGCGAGCGACGCCAAGGACGACTCGCTCGGGGCGCCGCCCGCCGACGCCGCGTCGACCACCAGCCGCTCGAGCGCCTTCTTGTACTGCTGGCTCTTCAGGCGCTGCTCGACCGAGCCCTGGTAGGTCGGGTCGAACAGCTGGCGCTCCTCGGCCGTCAGCTCGGCGAGGATCTTGGCGTGGTCCTTGTCGGACACGCCGAGCTGCGCCCGCAGGCTGTCGAGGATCACCAGCTCGCCGCGGGTCACCAGACCGTCGGCGACCAGCTCGCGCACGGTCTCCTTGTAGGCGCGCAGCCGCGACTCGCGCTGCTTGGTGCGCTCGGTGTGGAGCAGGTAGATGTCGCGCAGATCGTCGGACGGCGGCGCGTCGCCCCACTCCCACTTGCGCAAGATCTTCTGGGCGAAGCGCTCGTGGACGTGCTCGGACTCGCGGCGGGCGAAGCGACGGAAGAAGATCGCCGCGGTCGCGAACACCACCAGCACCGACACGCCGTGCACCGCCCAGCCCGGCAGCTCGCGCAGCGACGGCTGACCGGCGAAGAAGTAGAACGCGTTCACCGCCGCGAAGCCGGCGATCGCGAGCAGCTGGTGGCGGATCGTCCGCTCGGCCTCGGTGCGTCGCTCCTCGGTCGCGTCGGCGCCGAGCCGCCGCGTCGCCAGCGCCCGCCAGCCGCGCTCGACCAGCGCGAGCACCGCGAACGACGCCGCGCCGCACGCGATCAAGGTCAGCGGCGCCGCGACCACGCGCGGGATGGCGTGCGCGAAGTGGAAGCCCGGGTCGAGCCACGTCGACGGCTGGGTCGTCTCGTAGGCCCACGCGCCGCTGAAGTAGTAGGCCCAGTCGCCGGCGTAGAGCCAGAAGTACAGGTAGAAGCCGACGACGACGCCGGGCCACGCGAAGTACGCGAGGCGGCGACCGCGGACCTCGGCCTCGGGCATCTCCTTCCAGTAGCCCTGCTCGAGATCGATGTCGGGGCAGTGCTTCTTGCACGCGACGCACGGCGCGCACTGCGAGGTCGGCTCGGCGCCGCCGGCCGCGCGTGGCGCCGGCTCGGTGTAGATCTTCTCGACGAGCCCGACCGGGCAGATCAGGTTGCACCAGGTCTTGCCGCCGAACACGAACGACACGATCGCGGCGGCGACGATCACGCCGCCGAGGAAGCCCGACAGCCACACCGCGCTGCCGTTGGTCGCGACCAGCCGCAACGACAGCCCGACCCCCATCAGCGCGAGCTGCACCAGCAGGTAGTTGCGCGCCAGCCAGCCCTCGGCCTTGCGCGTGCCGGGACGCCCGACGAGGCGGCCGAGCTGGCCGACGACCGCGAGCGGACAGATGCGGCGCCACAGATGAAAGCCGGCGACGACCCAGAACAGCGGCAGCGCCGCGATGCCGATCGTCCACAGGATGCGGTTGCCGTGCTCGACGCCGAGCAAGGTCGGGATCGTCGCGGCGAGGGCGAGCACGAGCACGACCCGCGCGGCGACGAGGTAGCGCGGCGCCGTGCCGCTGTCGGTGAACGCCGCCCAGCCCGACGCCTTCGCCTTCGCCGCGGCCTTCGGCTTCGGCGCGTCGACGACCGGGAGCTTCTTACCAGCGGCCATGGGGATCACGCGTCTTGGTGGGGGGACCCGTCGGGGGCATGACCCCGACGGGGGGCGGGCTGGCGACAGCCCGCCCAGATCAACGCGGCGCGGTCACGCGCGGGCCGTCGGGATCCGAGAGCGTGCAGGTGAGCTTCGCGGGCTTGCCGAGCGCCGCGGTCAGGTGCGCCTGCGCCTTGCACTCCTGATCGGCCATGAAGTCGAGCGTGTACGCCTCCCACCGGTTCGACGGGATGATCTGGAAGTTGAGCGTCGGCAGCGGCCGGTTGCCGACCTTGGGCGCGCCGAGCTTGGGATCCGCGGTCGACGCGTCGGCGTAGTCGCGCACGCCGAAGTCACGCATGTGGCACTGCGCGCAGGTCATGCCGTTCTCCTCGCCGTGATCGCGGCGGCCGTCCTCGAGCGGCAAGAACCGGCGCGCAGGGCCGAGCTTGTGATCGCGGAAGCGGTTGATCGCGTCGATCTTCGACGGCGCGGGCTTGCCGCTCGCGAGGTCAGGCAGATCGACGAAGCCGAGGGCCTTGCGACACAGCGCCTCGTAGCCGGCCACGTGGGTCGTGTCGGCGGCGTCGAACGGCGGCGCGCATTTCGGCGCCCAGGTCGACTGATCGGGCGACGGCACCGCCATCGTCCAGAAGCCGGGGATGCCGATGTTGACGAAGGCCTGGCTCGCGCCGTCCTTGCCGACCATCGGCTTCTGCACGCTCCACGCCCAGCCGTCGCCCGAGACGTACCCGCCGTCGGCGTCGCGCTTGGAGCCACCGCCGAGGCGGGCCTCGGTCGGCAGCGCGATGAACGACGACTCGGCCCAGTGGGCGGTGCCCTTGTGCGACAGCACGCCGGTCACGAACGCGGCGACCGCGGCGCCGTGGGCCTTCGCGTTCTTCTTCCACCGCGGATCGAGGGCGCCGTCGGCGGTGAGCAGGTGCTGCCAGAACAACCCGGCGAAGACCTGGTTGTTCTCGGTGCGCGCCTCGGGCGGCAGCGGCAGGACATCGTGCACCGGGCGGACGCGGAACATCGCGAACACCGGCTCGGCCGCCTTCACCGCCTGATACACGAGGCGCAGCTCGTGGACCTTCTTGTCGATGCGCGGGCGCACGACGACGAGCCGCCAGTCTTTCGGATCGCCGAAGGTCGCGGCGTCGAAGCCGGCGGCGTCGGGATCGAGCCGCGGGTTGCCGTGGGTCTGCGCGAGCTGCTGCAGGAAGTTCTTGAACAGCGCCGCCTTGTCGACCGGCGGCAGCTTCGCGGCGGCGTCGGGCGCCAGCGTCGCGCGCATCGACGTCGCGCTCCAGGCCAGCAGCTCGTCGAACGGATACGCGGCGGCGGTGGCGGCGACCCGGGCCGGCTCGCGGATCGTGAACAGGGTCTCGGCGGTGTCGCCGCCCCACGGCGCGACCGGGGTCGCGACCTTCTTCTTGCCGACCGCGATGGTCCAGGTCGCGTTGGTGACCGCGGCCTCGTCCTTGTCGAGCTCGCGGGCGCGGATCTCGAACCGGCCTTGCTTGCCGTCGGCCTTGGTCGGCGTCCAGGTGATGGTCTGGGTGATCGCGTCGAAGCGCGCCGATGGCGGCATCGCGACGACCTCGACCTGCACGTCGTCGAGGTCCTGATCGATCGCGGCGGTGCTGAACGAGATCGTCTGGCCGACCCCGACCGCGGTCCAGCCGGGATGGAAGAGCTCCGGCGATCGGTTCGGGATCGTCGGCGGCAGGTACTGCAGCGGCGGCGGCCCCGCGGGCGTCGGGTCGGGCGGCGTCGGCGTCACCACCGCGCTGCCGCCGCTCGGTCCGGGCGTCGGCGTCGGCGGCGTCGGCTTGGTCGTGGTGCCGCCGCCGCTGCAGGCGAGGGCGCCTGCGACCGAGATCAGTGCGAGCTTCGACGAGGTGGTGCCCATGAGCGGCGGCAGGATACCGGATCCGCCGCCAGCGAGTGCGAGCGTCGGACGCATACGGTAGGTTCCGCGGCCGTGACCGACGACCTTGCCCTGCTCACCGTCAACACCCTCCGTACGCTGTCGATCGACGCGGTCCAGCGCGCCAACAGCGGTCACCCCGGGCTGCCGATGGGCGCCGCGCCGATGGCGTATGCGCTCTGGCAGCACCACCTCGTCGTCGATCCGACGGCGCCGCACTGGCCCGATCGCGATCGCTTCGTGTTGTCGGCCGGTCACGGCTCGATGCTCCTGTACTCGCTCCTGCACCTCGCGGGCTACGACCTGTCGATCGACGACCTGAAGGCGTTCCGCCAGTGGGGCTCGCGCACGCCGGGCCACCCGGAGATCCACGACACCCCGGGTGTCGAGGCGACGACCGGGCCGCTGGGGCAGGGCGCGGCCAACGCGGTCGGCATGGCGATCGCCGAGCGGTTCAGCGCGCGGCTGTGGAACCGCCCCGGTCACACCATCGTCGATCACGTCACCTATGCGCTCGTCTCCGACGGCGACGTCGTCGAGGGCGTGTGCCAGGAGGCGGCGTCGCTGGCGGGTCACCTCGGGCTCGGCAAGCTGATCTGTCTCTACGACGACAACCACGTCACGCTCGACGGTCCGGCCGCGCTGGCGATGAGCGAGGACGTGATGGCGCGCTACGCGGCGATGGGCTGGCAGGTGCTGCGGGTCGCCGACGGCGATCGCGATCTCGCCGGGCTGGTGCAGGCGATCTCCGACGCCAAGGCCGACACGGCGCGGCCGTCGCTGATCGCGGTGCGCACGACGATCGGCTACGGCTCGCCGAAGAAGGCCGGCCTGTCGTCGGCCCACGGTTCGCCGCTGGGCAAGGACGAGGTCGCGGCGACCAAGCGCGCGCTCGGCTGGGATCCCGACGCGGAGTTCCTGGTGCCCGACGACGCGCGGGCGCACTTCGCGCTGATCGCCCAGCGCGGCGCCGCGGCGCGGGCCGACTGGGACACCCGCTTCGCGGCGTGGCGCGCGGCCTACCCCGAGCTCGGCGCGCAGTGGGATCTGGCGCAGGCGGGCGCGCTGCCCGAGGGCTGGGACGTCGGGCTACCGACCTGGAAGCCGGGCGAGGCGGTCGCGACCCGCATCGCGTCGGGCAAGGTGCTCACCGCGCTCGCGGCGAAGGTGCCGTGGCTGCTCGGCGGCGACGCCGATCTCGGCGGCTCGACCAAGACCATCGTGCCGGGCGGCGACTGGAACGGCGCGACCGGCGAGGGCCGCAACCTGCGCTTCGGCGTGCGCGAGCACGCGATGGGCGCGATCGTCAACGGCCTGCAGTACCACGGCGGCGTGCGCGGCTTCGCGGCGACGTTCTTCGTGTTCAGCGACTACATGCGGCCCGCGGTGCGCCTCGCCGCGCTCAACAAGCTGCCGGCGATCTACGTCTGGACCCACGACTCGATCGGCCTCGGCGAGGACGGCCCGACCCACCAGCCGGTCGAGCACCTGATGGCGCTGCGGGCGATGCCGAACCTGTGGGTGCTGCGGCCGGCCGATGCCCACGAGACCGCGGCGGCGTGGCGGATCGCGCTGGCGCGCACCGACGGGCCGTGCGCGCTGGTGCTGTCGCGCCAGGATCTGCCCGTGGTCGCGCCCGCGGCGGCGCCGGTCGAGCGCGGCGGCTACGTCGTGCGCGACGCGCCGTCCGATCAGATCGACGTCGTGCTGATCGCGACCGGCTCCGAGGTCAGCCTCGCGATCGAGGCCCAGGCGCGGCTCGCGTCCGAGGGTGTCGGCGCGCGGGTGGTGTCGCTGCCGTGCTGGGAGCTGTTCGTCGCCCAGGATCGGGCGTACCGCGACTCGATCCTGCCGCCGACGGTGCGGGCCCGGGTCGCGGTCGAGGCCGGCGTCAGCTTCGGCTGGCGCGATCTGGTCGGCGATGCCGGCCACGTCGTCGGCCTCGATCGCTTCGGCGCCTCGGCGCCCGCCGAGGTGCTGATGGCCCAGCTCGGCTTCACGGTCGACGCCGTCATCGCCGCGGCCAAGGCCTCGATGGCCGACGCCAAGCGCGACTGACGACCGCCCGAGTCGACGCGACTGTCCCCGCCCGCGGCCCCCCGCCTCGATCATCCACCGATCCCCGCCCACGCACCGGTCGCCCCCAGAACTACTGCATCATGATCTGGGTCGAGGCGACGGTGACTTCCCGGCCCTTCACGACGCCGACCAGCTTGAGCGTGTACTTCTTGCCCTTGTTGAGGCCGTCGTCCTCGGTGATCGCGATGTCGCCCTCGATGACCGAGCCCTTGGGATCGACGCCGGTCAGGGTCTGATCGGCGGCGTACTTGTCACCGTCGTAGAACTCGAGCTTGAGCGTCGACATCCCGGTCTTCGACAGGAACGCGGTGTAGTTGAAGGTCCACTCGTACACGTCGCTGCCGTTGGGCGCGCCGGTGATCGAGGTGAGCGCCTTCTTCTTGAAGGTCGCGATCGTGGTCTTGTCGTCGCCGCTCGACTCGAGCGTCCCCTGGGTCACCAGGATCTTGCCCTTGAAGGCGGCGATCACCTTGCGCGACAGATCGG